>DATNOW010000795.1:0-5541 GCA_036703515.1 Chroococcidiopsis sp. | reverse complement strand
GCTGTGAAGGTAGCTGTTCTGACGGTGGCGCGGGATAGACCATTGCTGAGGTCGATCAGGCTGACCGAACCCTCGGGATCAACGCTGTAGTCGTCATTGGGTTCACCTTCGTTGGCGACCAGCACCGTGTTGCCATCGGGGCTAAAGGTGACCATGTCGGGCAGCGCGCCCACGGGCACTGCGTTGAGCACGGTGCCATTGGCGTCAAAGAAGACGACCTGACCGGGGGCTTGTTTGTCGGTATTTTCGACAGCGGCGGCCAGGACGCCATTGTGGAAGGCAACGCTGTTGGCCGCCTTACCAAAGGCATCCAGCTCAATGCTGCGGACAGAGACAATAGCGCGGGGATCGCTGATGTCGAGGACATCAATGGTGCCGTTGTGGCCATTGACGACAAACAGCCGTTGAGTTTCTGGATCGTAGGCGGCGATTTCTGCGCCGCCTTCGTCGTAAACGCCCGTGGAGTAGGAGCCCAGCGGGGTCAGGGTCAGCGCTGTGGCAGGTGCGGCGATCGCCCCTAGCACGGTCGCCCCTAGGACAGTCGTTCTTAGGACAGTGGTGGCCAGCGCAGTCGTCACCAGCGCAGCCTGTCTGAGAACCGGCACAGAATCAACAGAAAACCGTAACAGCATGGCAAGCTATGGGATTGGCGAATGATCAAGCGCATAGTATATCGATCGCCTAGCCAACACAAGTATAGAAAAACACTGCAAATGTGTTGCAGAACACATAGGCGGGATCGCGATCCCCGTTAGCTTGAGGCGCGATCCCCGCCAGATTGGGGCGCGATCCCCGCTTCTACCCTCCGCCCTTTACCCTTTACCCCTATGCCCTTTACCCTCCGCCCTTATCTCCCTTGTCGGCTGAGGGCCGTCTCAACGGCCTGCTGCTGGTCGCGCCGGGTAATCCAGCGGTGGTAGGTGCGGTTGTGCACCTCGACCGAATGCCCCATCATCTTGGCGGCAACGGTGTCGGGGATGCCCATGTGAATAGTGCGAACCGCCCAGGCGTGGCGCAGGTCGTAGGGTGAAAATGGAATTTGATAGCGGCGAAACTGGGTGGTGACCAGTTGCCCGATGCGCTGGAGGGTGGTTTGGGTCAAATCGGTGGTCAGGGGCGGCAGGGTGCCCTCGGCTAGGTGAAAGGTGTCTACCCAGTCGGGATAAAACGGCCAGACCTCGTGGTGCCCGGTTTTGGTGGTGCTCAGCACTTCGATGGTGGCATGGGTGCGTTCTTGGCTGGGGCTCGCCTCGTGGAGGGCGGAGTAGTCGCAAAAAAACACCTCATGATTGCGTAGACCGTAGGTGGCCATGACGCCATAGACAAAGCGCCAGGCCGGGTTGGGGATCTGTTCCCAGGCGGCGACGATCGCCTCATCCGAGGGCAGTTCTCGCACCTGCGTCAGGCTGTTGCCGTAGTTTCCCCACAGGGCTTTAAGATCGGTGGGCAGATCCAGTTCTAGAAACTCGGCCAGGGCACCCAGGGCGGTGCAGCAGACTTGACGGCTGCGGGTGTTGGTTTGGGTAGACTGGACGGTAGCATAGATGGCTTCGGCTAAATTGAGCGTCGGGTGGGCGCGGGCGATCGCCTCTAGCTTACGAAAGTAGGGAGCGTAGGCCTTGTCCCAGGTGGTGCGCAGGGAGGCAGATTGTTCGGTGCGGTGGGGCTGGTGCCAGAAGTGTTGTTCAAAGGCCTGTAGCTGCTCGCTCAGCGTCAGTTGATCTAGGCGACCGCCGCCGCCCACCGGCAGGTAGGTGCGCCAGTCAAAATTGTTTTGAATCAGGGCGGCGGCAATGATTTTGACTTCTTGTTCGGCCTGCTTTAATCCCGCTGCTGTGGCCGGTAAATCGAGCCGGATGCGCTGCTGGTGCGATCGCAGTCGAGCGGAGCCAGGGCGGGGGGGTAGGGTGCCCCGCAGGCTGAGTTTGTCGCCCCGTCGCTCGATGGTTAGCCCCATGCGGGCTGCCTTCAAGCGCTGATTGGTTTGGGCAATGCGAGCATCTATTGCAGACGGGTCAGTCATGAAACCTTGAAATCGAGATTCATCGTTCGTTAAGGTTTTAATAACAATTTAAGATAGATGGAACCTCCGAGGGCTTCAGCGGGTTTCACCATAGGGTTTCACCATAGAGGAGGTTTCTCTCCCTTGGAATTCATTGTTAAAATTAATGAAAAATATTAAAAGCTAAGGGATCGTAGACGCTATGGGTCGTGTTGGTGTCTTGTTACTTAATCTAGGCGGGCCAGAGCAGTTAGACGACGTCCGTCCGTTTTTGTTTAATCTTTTTTCTGACCCAGAGATTATTCGTTTACCGTTTCCTTGGCTACAGAAGCCGCTAGCATGGCTGATTTCTACCAGTCGCTCTAGCCGTTCGCAAGAAAATTATAAGCAAATTGGCGGGGGTTCTCCGCTGCGCCGCATCACGGAAGAGCAGGCCCAAGCCCTGCAAGCCCAGCTTAAACACAAGGGCGAAGAGGTGCAGGTCTATGTGGGGATGCGCTATTGGTATCCCTTTACCGAGGAGGCGATCGCCCGGATCAAGCGGGATGGGGTCGAGCGGTTGGTGATTTTGCCGCTCTATCCTCAGTTTTCGATCAGCACCAGCGGTTCGAGTTTTCGGCTGCTTGAGCAGATTTGGGCTGAAGATCCGTCTCTTAACCGGATTGAGCACACGGTGATCACGTCTTGGTATGATCGCCCCGGCTATTTGCAGGCCATGGCGGATCTGATCGCCCAGCAGTTGGATCAGTTTGCCCAGCCTGAGCGGGTACATATTTTCTTTAGCGCCCATGGCGTGCCGGTCAGCTATGTTGAAGAGGCGGGTGATCCCTATCAGCACGAAATCGAGCAATGCACTGAGCTGATCATGCGCACGCTAAACCGCCCCAACGCCCATACGCTGGCTTATCAAAGCCGGGTGGGGCCGGTGGAATGGCTGAAGCCTTATACTGAAGACGCGATCGCTGAACTGGCGGCGCAGGGGGTGCAAGACTTGCTGGTGGTGCCGATTAGCTTTGTATCAGAGCATATCGAAACGCTGCAAGAGATTGACATCGAATATCGCGAAATTGCGGAAGAGGCTGGCATTCACAGTTTCCATCGGGTGCCTGCCCTCAATACCCATCCTGTGTTTATCGATTCTTTGGCTGACATGGTGCTGGATGCGTTGCGATCGCCTAGTTTGCAGCTTGCCGATGTGACTCAGCCCCGCGAGCGGGTCAAACTCTATCCTCAAGAGCGTTGGGAGTGGGGGATGACGACGACGGCTGAGGTCTGGAATGGTCGTTTGGCGATGTTGGGGTTCTTGGCGCTGCTGCTAGAGTTGCTCAGCGGCCATGGCCCGCTACACTTTGTCGGTTTGCTGTAGGTGTGCTCTGGGGTTGCGCTGGGGCGATCGCGGTCAGGGTGGATCTTTCACACGTAGGCATGATTCCCTCAAGGCTGGTATGAAAATGACGGCTAGATTTGGCGTTTCGTCGCTTTTGTTATCTGGAGTGCTGGCGCTGGGGGTGACGGCCTGCGGGGGCGATCGCCTCAGTGGTGAAGCGCCGAGCGCCAGTCCAGCAGGTTCTGCGACGGTTTCTCCAGCAGGTTCTCCGGTGGCGGCGAACCCTAGCCCTGCGCCTGCGGCTTCTGCCCCGGCCAGCCCTGCACCGGCGGCTTCTGCCCCGGCCCGGCCTGATCCCTATCAGCGGGGGATTGAGCGGGCGTCTAGTGCCTATACGATTGGTCAATCGGCCCAGTCGCGTGATGATTGGCGGCTGGTGGCGAGTCGGTGGCAGCAGGCGATTGATTTGATGGCTAATGTGCCGTCTTCTAGCCCTAACCACTCTCAGGCGCAGCGCAAGCTGTCAGAATATCGTCGCAATCTCACCTATGCGCAGCGGCAGGCGAACTTGCCGATTACGCAAGATGCGGGCAGCGTTGTGGTTGTGCCACCCCAGTCGTCGCAGGCAACGAGTGTGGCTTCTGCGAATCCTCCTGGGAATAGTGCTGGCAATGGTTCTGGGCGTTTGTTTCGTGCGCCGATTGTGCGTCGTGCGGGGGGAACTCCGGTGATTAATGTGGTGTTTAATGGCAATCGCAGTTTTGAAATGATTGTGGATACGGGGGCGAGTGGCACTCTGATTACTCAGCCGATGGCGGCGGCGCTGGGTGTGATGCCGGTGGGGCAGGCGCGGGTGGATACGGCGAGCGCGAATTCTGTGTCGTTTCCGCTGGGCTATGTGCGGTCGGTGCAGGTGGATGGGGCGATCGCCCAAAATTTGCTGGTGGCGGTGGCGGGGCCGAGTTTAGATGTGGGTTTGCTGGGGCATGATTTTTTTGGCAATTATGATGTCACGATTCGGCAAGATGTGGTGGAGTTTCGGGAGCGCTAGGTTGGCGGGATTGGGGTGTGCTGTTTGAGGTTGCGAAGGCTAGCAGCCAAAAAACAAAAACCAACAGCCTTGGGGGCTAGTCCCCAAACCCCCAGCGGAGGGACGGCAGCCCGTCCCCCCACACCCCCCTCGGCACGTTTTGGCTGGTTTGGTCTTGTCTGAGCGCTTCGCATTGCAGGGGCCAGATTTGGTCTTAGGGTTAGGGCGTTGCTCAATGTGAGTATTTCGTACCCTTTACCCTTTTCTCCTGGTTGGTGAGCGCAGCCGAACCACACCCTTTCCCCCCGGTTGGTGAGCGCAGCCGAACCACACCCTAGTTTTCCCGTGGCCCATGCGATAGTCTTAGACTGTCCTTCCCCTCTAAGTGGCGATCGCGTGGATACTTCTGTTTTCATCCAGACGTTTGTGGCGGTGTTTGTGATGGCGGATGCCTTGGGCAATGCGCCAATTGTGTTGGTGTTGACGAAGGGGATGGATCCGGAGCAGCGCCATAGTGTGATCGATCGGGCCAGTTTGGTGGCGACGGTGGTGCTGTTGGTGTTTGCGTTTATTGGGCAGCCGATTTTGTCGTATCTTCATATCAGCATGGCGTCGCTGCGGGTGGCGGGTGGCATTTTGCTGCTGCTGATTGCGCTGGATATGCTGCGGGGTGAGTTGGATACGCCGACGGAGGTGGAACGCGATCGCGATGTGGCGATTACGCCGCTGGCGCTGCCGCTGCTGGCTGGGCCGGGGACGCTGACGACGGTGATGATTTTGATGGTGGATGCGCCGGATGCTCAAATTAGCGTGGTGGTTGGCATTCTCTCGGCGATGGTGGTGACGTGGCTGATTGTGCGCCAATCGACTCATATTGATAAGCTGATTGGCACGGAGGGCGCGGTGATTGCGACGAAGCTGTTGGGCTTTTTGCTGGCGGCGCTGGCGGTGGAAATTGGCAGCGAAGGTATTCGCGAGTTATTTTTTACGCTGCCGTTGCCTTAGCTCCCCTAGCTCCACTAGGGTTGCTCTGTGATTATGCGAGAGGCGAAGCTTACCAAGGATTGGTGGCTAGCTCTAAGACAAAAATAGTCTGTTGCTCGGAGTCGGTTGTGTGGGTGACGATGTAGCGAGCGATCCCGAGAGGGGTGGTCTGCCGATATTCGGGGGGAAAGGGGCGAA
>DATNOW010000794.1:0-2344 GCA_036703515.1 Chroococcidiopsis sp. | reverse complement strand
CTTGACTTTTAGAGAAAATGGATAGAGGTTAGTCATTTCATGTCTATTAGTGCGATCGCCAATCTTCTTCAAATCCAGTTTCACGTTGTTCCACCCAACATCACTCGCCTTCAAGCCTGAGTGTTTGAGTTTTCGCCTATTCTAACTACATTGCATAGATACTGGAAACGTTATGGGTCTGCCCGCAGGATGTAAGGGCGCGGCATTTGGCACAAAAGCTCTCACCCACACCGAAAGATGATCGTCCAAATGCCACGCCCCTACGACAATCGGCGATTTTTTTCGTTGGACTAGCCTGTTGAGGGCTACCAAGGGCGATCGCACTTGAAACGTTATAGGTATGCCACCAGGATGTAAGGGCGCGGCATTTGGCACAAAAGCTCTCATCCACACCGAAAGATGATCGTCCAAATGCCACGCCCCTACGGCAATCGGTGTTTTTTTGGACTAACCCGCCGAGAACCTAACTTGCCAGTTACTCAGCGTAAGGGTCTCATCTATTCCTTCATTGCATTGGCTTCAATTGGGTCGAGAGCTTCCTTAAAGACAGTATGCGTCACGATTCTAATCCACCATAGGCTGATATCCCAACTCATTTCGGCATCCAGCAAAATGACTTCAGCACCGCTACAGGGAATGGGAACAGCCCCCTCTCCATATCTAATTCCCACTATCAGGTATTCGTAAATTCCTTTGATGATTTCTTCTAAGTAGTAGGATGGACACTTTTCTGCATCGCTGAGCTGATTTCTGACGATCACTCCATTCACGCTGCTGGGTTGAACCTTCATCTTCAAATAGACGTTCCCTAGTCCATGGCGATAGCGACGGCATTCAATGAGCCGATCGAGTTTGAGCTTTTGTGCATTGGGTTGAGAGGGAAGTAACATCGCACAGTTGTGATCGAGGCGGGGAATGGCCCCGTTTCCCTCGTAAACAAAGTCATAATCGCTCGCAGAAGTATTTGACATGGCTTTATGCTGACACGTTTATTCTATAAGCCGCTACCCCGATTAGATTCTACAGGGAATCAGAATTGGCGGATAGGGTGACACTGTGCGGGGGCGATCGCATTCCTTCTTGAAGTGCTAGCCGGGAGAGCGTCAGGAACAACCGGCAGGCACAACCGTTTAGACATTTTTATGTGAAGAGATGAAAAAGTTGATGGACATCAACTGCCATTTGGAGTGCTACGAAGTATTTTTAATAAGATATTAACAGGTCGTTAACCTTTGCTTAAACAAGCATTACTCTCTGCTAGATGCTGTGCTAGCGCCGTTTTCCCAGCTACTAGGAAATTGCGACGTTAACCTGCCCAGATTGTAAGGCTTAGGCATTTGATTAGCGGCCACCCATCCGCCGTAACCCAACTTTTGCAACGCGAGGCCAGGTCAATGAGACTAACAGTTAGCTCCATGATCTCGACGAAGCGCAGTATGAAACTGCTCAGGATATATGTGGGATTGAGTCTTGTTTTTCTGGTAGGTGGGCTTTTAGCCTATCTTTGGTTTCCATCAATCAGCCCAATGCTATTGGCAGAGGATCAGCTGATAGAAAACCTGACTGCATTGCTTTGCCTAGTAGCCTTTGCCTTATGTATGCTGGCTTTACGAAAACGGCTTGCATGGCAACCCCCACTGATTGCAACCATCAGTCTGCTGGCATTTCTCGATGAAATTAGTTTTGGTGCTCGGCTATGGGGTGGCAATGGTTTGCAAAACGATCAAGGGTTTATCGTAGATGGCGTTCATGACCTGCCGATCTTGCTTCGCTCCTGGGGCAGTCGTACGTTACTTGACCTAAAAGGAAATATTGATAATTCAACCTATCAGTTGATTACGCTAGGCCTGAAACTTGGTTTGACCTGTTTGATATTGGCAGTAGGGGTTGGAGGGTTTATTTACCTGTTTCGCTGGTTTCGCCGTAGGCGTCGTCTTAATAAATCTCTGAAAACTTATACATCGATGCCATTTTTAGCAACTGCTATTTTGTTTGTGATTTTATCTCAGACATTCGATATGCTCGAGTTGGGATACCAATTTTTATCGATTTTAGAAGAGCTTGGCGAAATGAATGCGGCACTGGGCTTACTGTTCGCTGGTTTGTCGCTGCATCTAGAAGATCAACAGGGCGATCGCTTATTCTCTGTACCTGCTAAGGGCGATCGCAATTGAAACCTTGTTGGTCTGCCCCCACGATGTAAGGGCGCGGCATTTGGCACAAAAGCTCTCATCTACACCGAAGGATGATCGCCCAAAGGCCACGCCCCTACGGCGCTCGTGATTTTTTCCGTCAACCTAACCTGCTAAGGCTGCCAAGTGCGATCGCGCTTTTCCAAATCAAA
>DATNOW010000793.1:0-4175 GCA_036703515.1 Chroococcidiopsis sp. | reverse complement strand
GAGCAATATCGTCTTTATGGGGATGGGTGAACCGCTGCTGAATACAGATAATGTGCTGCGGGCCGTGCGATCGCTCAACCAAGATGTGGGGATCGGGCAGCGATCGATGACGATTTCGACGGTGGGGATTCCGGGGCACATTCGCCGGTTGGCGGAACATCACCTCCAGGTGACGCTGGCGATTAGCCTCCATGCTTCCAATCAGACCCAGCGTGAACAGATGATCCCGAGCGCCCGTCGCTATCCGCTGGAGGTATTGCTGGATGAGTGCCGCGAGTATGTGCAGATGACCGGGCGGCGGGTAACGTTTGAATATATTGTGCTGGCCGGGCTGAACGATTTACCCCACCATGCCGATGAGCTAGCGGCCCACCTGCACGGTTTCCAGAGCCACGTTAACCTGATCCCTTACAATCCCATTGACGAGGTTGACTACCAGCGTCCTGATAACCATCGCGTGCAGGATTTTGTCGATGCGCTCAAGGGACACAATATTGCTGTCAGCGTTCGGCGCTCTCGGGGGCTGGCGGCAGATGCGGCCTGTGGACAACTGCGGGCGTCTAAGGCGTAGGAAGAGTGGTTCGACAGGCTCACCAACCGGGAAGTGGGTGAAGGGTGAACTCATTTTGGATTTGTGATTTTGGATTGGCTGCTGACGGGTGCGACTTCCCAAAGCATCTAAAATCAAAAATCTAGAATCCAAAATCTAGAATAGGGGCATTAGAGGCTGTCGCTGTCTTGGGTTTGGTAGAGCGCTTGGGCTTTTTGGGTGTCGGCGATCGCTTCGGTTTCGTTGCCCATTTGCCGATGGATGCGGCTGCGCAAATCATAGGCATTGCCTGAGTTGGGATTGAGCCGCAGGGCATGGTTGGCGTTGCCGAGGGCTTCGGGGTATTGGTTTAACCCGAGATAGCCTTCGCCCCGACCGATAACGGCCTGGGTGTTTTGGGGGTCGATCAGCAAGATTTGGTTGTAGTCGGCGATCGCGTCTGGGTAGCGCTGGAGGCGGAGGTATAGGCTGGCCCGGCTAAAGTAGGCATCGGTGTTGCGGGGGCTTTGGCGCAGGGTTTGATTTAAGCTTTCTAGCTCTTGAGTCGCTAATAGTTCCATACCCTTGCTCAGATCGGCTTCCGCCTGTGCTTGATCGCCTCTGCTTTGATGCAGAAATCCGCGTAGTTGGTAGGCCTCGCCTGAATTGGGGTCTAGCTTGAGCACCTGATCTACATCGGCGATCGCCCCTTCGGTATCACCCATTGACATGCGGATTTGGCCGCGCTGTAGGTAAGATTGGGCATCGTCAGGATTGTCTTTTAGCGCTTGGTTGACCTGCTCAAGATTCTGCTGCATTTGGGCCTCGTAGGTACCCTCGGGGTCTACCCAGGTGCCGATCATGGTGTTCCAGCTCGCCCGGTTGGGCATGATCGCATATAGCCCGCCCAGTAACCCAGCCAGCAGGCTGACGAGGTAAACTACCGCTAAACCCAGGCGAGTGCTCCATTTGGCGGTGCCTTCGCGGTGGCTGTCGAGCAGCGCGACAACAATTTGATATTTCTGCACAAACGGCAGGTTGCGGTACGGGGCAGCCTGCAACTGGGTAAACAAAAACTGTAAGAGGCGATCGCGGTCGTCGTGGGGCAGGGTGCGCAGATCGCGCCGAAATCGAGCATTGAGCTGGGCCAGGCGGAAGCTGGCCGGCAGCGACAAGGCGATCAGCCCAGCAAAAATGAGCAGCAGCGGTTGACCTAAGCCCAGCAGCCCCAGCAGAAATACGCCGATGCCCTTAAACCCGACGCCCACATAGGGGTGACGCGAAAACACCAGCAAATCGGCAACTTGCCCGCCATCGAGGGGATAGACGGGCAGCAGGTTAAACAGGTTCAGGATGATCAGCATCCAGCTAGTTTCTCGAATCCAGTTGGTGGATTGAAACCAGCGGGCGATATTGGGGTCGCTGAGGTCGCCATAGCCAAAGGCGATCGCCAGCCCGATGCCCAACACTAGCCCCGGCAGCGGCCCGGCCAGGGAAATCCAGACTTTTTCGGTTAGGGAGGCGTTGTCTTTGCGTGCTGTGGCCAGCGCTCCTAGAAAAGGGATGAACAGCATCACCGTGTCGCGGTAGCCAAAAATTTTCATGGCCAAGACATGCCCGCCTTCGTGCAGCAGCAGCACGGCCACAAAGATCAGCAGTCGGATGGGGTCAAAGGTGGTTGAGTAGGAGACAATAAACAGCGCTAAGGTGCCCAGCAGCAGCCAGTTTTTGCCGCCTTTAGAGATACCCGTTTTTGATTTTTGCTGTAGTCGATGGAATTCAGCGATTTCTAGCTCAACTGCTGGTGTCAGCGCATCGGATGGGGACGAAATACTGGGCGTTTCCTGCGGCGTGGGCTGTGCTGCCTGATGCTGGCTAGCGGCTGTTACAGGAGTGCTTGTTGCAGGAAAGCCTGTTTGAGAAGCGCTTTCTGTAGCGGGCGCTATGGGGGCCGGGGCTGTGACTTTTTTGGACTTGCTAGCGACTCGATAGACGGCTCTGGCGGCGGTGGGCCAGCTCATGCGGTAACGTTCGCCTGGTTCTACCCACTGCACTTCTCCCGTGCGCACGAGTCGCTCCATGCCTTGGAGGTTGCGCGACTCAAGCGTGCTGAGCAGGTTGGCTGGAGATAGAATCTGCGGCGGTTTGTTAGGGAACAGTTCGGCTAATTTCTGGGTGTGGGCCTGCCATTGGTCGGCGATCGCGATCGCGCCAACACATTGGCTGATCTCTTTGGGATCAGGGCTGTAAATGCCAAAATATTGGCTATTGATGGTGGTGAGTAAAGTGTCGTCTTGAAATAATGTGAGGAAGCTGCTGGTGAGTGGAGCCGCACTGTTCACCAACGGCCGCATCATCAGTCCGGCATAGGTATGCTGTGATGAATGGCGCAGCAAAATACCCCACTGCTTGCCATCTTTTTCGGCTCCGTCTTCAATCAGGTGGCAGCTCGCCATGGTAAACCCATGCTGCTTTAGTTCGGCGATCGCATCTTTAAAGATTACCTTTAAGGCTTCAGGCATTTCGCTGGCCTGGGCGGGTTCAATGTGCATTCGCCGCATGACGGTATGGCGAACATTCCAAATCGCGACCAGATAGGGAAAGGCAAAAACACAGAGCAACGCGGCGATCGCAAGAAGAATAGGCAGCATGGCAGGGAATGGTGCGAGCGATGGGCTTAGTATGCACAGGTATTCATCTCGGCGATCAAAAAATTCCGATCGCTTCCTAAAAATCTGACGATTTTTAAGAACCATACCCGTAGTAGTCGACTAGACTTAAAACCGTGATTAAATGACAGAAATATATCTATATATAGGGATATCGGGACTCGATCACGGTCTCTAGGGCAGTTCAGCTTGCGAGGTTCGACATGGTGTTTTGGGAATTTCTCATCCAAAAAGATGGCGATCGCTCTTGGCTACCGCTAGAGTCGCCCGACGTTGAGATTCTCGAAGGTCGCTATCGGGTGGTGGCCCGCTCTAGTCGGGTGAATACGCCAGTGGAGATTCGCATCAGCCACGATGCCCTCGACGAGCATCCGCCCAAACGCCGCCTACAAACTCGCTCGGGTCGCACCAATCGCGATGGGCTGGTGGTGGTGATTCCATTCACGCGCCTGCATCCTGGCATTTGGGATCTGCGCTGCACCAGCGATGTCATGGCGGACATGATGGGGGATGGCTGGCAGCATGGGGTGAAGCTCCAGGTGGTGTCTCACGATCGCGATCGCTTGGACGATTGGGAACCCGACGATTGGCATAGCGATGAGACCGATGCGGCTGCGGCCGCCCAGCGAGAGGCTGCGGCTAGTTATTCCGGTTATGCCAGCGCTGTTTCGGCTAGCGCTGATTCCAGCCCGGTGGCGGGCGCAGTTCCGGCTGCTGATGTAGATTTGGACGGGGCGGCGGCTGGAATCGCGTCTGCCGAAGAATCGCTGATAGACCCAGAGGCAGAGGCAGAGGCAGAGGTTGATGGAGATACTGAAACTAGCGGTAGATTAGAGCATGAAGCACTTCCCGAAGTGCCTGTCGATGACGACGATATTCCGGCGGCGCAGCGGGTAGACTACGACCCCGATGAGGTCTGGCTTTCGGCTGACGATGCCGCTGCGTCATGGGACACGGCTTTGACGGATGCTGAGATT
>DATNOW010000792.1:0-8656 GCA_036703515.1 Chroococcidiopsis sp. | reverse complement strand
TGGCTTCGGTGAGTCGCGCCACCAAAGAAACCGACGTGAGTGTCAGTCTCAACCTCGACGGACAGGGGCGCTGCATCGCTGAGACCGGGGTTCCCTTTCTCGATCACATGCTCGATCAAATTGCCTCCCACGGGTTGATCGATCTTGAAGCGCGGGCCACGGGTGACGTTCACATTGACGATCACCACACGAACGAAGATGTTGGGATCACCCTCGGGCAAGCGTTGGCAAAGGCCGTAGGCGATCGCAAAGGCATCACTCGCTTTGGTCACTTTGTCGCCCCCCTCGACGAAGCCCTCGTCCAGGTATCCCTCGACTTTTCGGGTCGTCCCCACCTCAGCTACGGGCTAGAGATCCCGACCCAGCGCGTCGGCACCTACGACACTCAGCTTGTGCGCGAGTTTTTTGTGGCCGTGGTCAATCACGCCCAGATTACGCTGCACATCCGCCAGCTCGACGGCATTAACTCCCACCACATCATCGAAGCTACCTTCAAAGCGTTTGCCCGCGCCCTGCGCATGGCCACGGAGGTTGATCCCCGTCGGGCCGGCGCGATCCCCAGCTCTAAGGGCGTCCTGTAGCTCCTTAGATCGTAGATTTATTTAATCAAGCGATCGCCTATCCCCACAGGCGGCGGCGGCGCGTACCGCCCAGGCGCTCGTGGCTGTCGCGCAGCAGAGTTGGGATATCGAGCTGTTCTGGGCAGCGCGGCAGACAGTCACCGCAATCGGTACAGCGATCGCCCCGGCGTCCCGGAAACCAGTGCCCGGCGTTTTCAAACATGCCGTAGCGGTATTGGCCATAGGCCGTCATGTCATAGGCGATCGCCAGATTACGCAGCCGCAGCACCTCGGGAATATTAATCGCCTCTGGACAGGGCAAACACTGATAGCACTGGCTACAGCGATCGCTTCTCAGCGTATCGGTCAAATGCTCGGTCAGCCGCTGGATAGCGTCCTGTTCGGCGGGGGTGAGGGGGCCATCCTGATCGGCGGCCCGCAGCGGCAGGGGCAGCTCGTCGGGGGTAGCCGGGCCAACGCTGAGGGTGGTAATGCGCGGATCGCTGAGCAAAAATCGATAGTTGAGCATCAGCGGCGTCAACGGCTGACACAGCTCAATCAAGCGTTGGGGGGGCGTGTAGAGCAACCCACCCTTATCGGCCGGTGAAATGATCAGCACCCCCATGTCGTGCTGCTGGGCCAACTCGATCGCCGCCCGATTGCGCTGGAAAAATAGGTTGTAGTGCAGATTGACAAACTCAAACTGGGACGTCGCGATCGCCGCCACAATGATCTCCAGCGGGGCGTGGGTCGAAAACCCGACATGGCGGACGCGCCCGCTAGCCATCGCCTGCCTGACCGCCGCCATGCAGCCATCGGGGGCCGTCACCCAAGCTAAATGCTCCCATGTATTCAGCCCATGAATCGCCAAACAGTCGATGTAGTCGAGCTGCAACCGCGCTAGCGAGTCGTCAATCGTGTTGGCCATCGTCACCGCATCCGGCGATGGCGCAATTTTGGTAGTAATGCAAAGCTGCTGACGCGATCGCCCTACCCCTGCCTGGAGCGCGGCCCCTAGATAAAGCTCGCTATGGCCATAGCCTCGGGCGGTTTCTAAATGATTGATCCCCAGGGCGATCGCCTGGCGGATAGTAGCCTGTGCCGTCTCCTCCGACGCTAGATAGCGCATGGTGCCCAGAGAAAACGTTGACAGCGACAGATTTGTTTGACCCAACCGACGATACTTCACCTAAGACTCGCTGCTTTTGGATTGCCCACGCTGGCTAAAGTCTTCGGGCCGCAGATCAGACAGAAAATCGCGGAATGCCTTGCGCTCGGCCTCATCGGCATCGCGATCGACTGGGATCGACGCATCGGCAATCACTTCTTCCATCACCCAGATCGGGCTATTGGTGCGGAGGGCGATCGCGATCGCATCACTGGGGCGCGAGTCAATCTCTTTTTTGGCTTCTCCCTGCTTCACCGTCAGCACCGCATAGAAGGTGCTGTCTTGCAGCGAATGGATGACGACGCGCTCTAAGGTCATCCCCCAATCTTCCAAAATATTCACAATCAGGTCGTGGGTGAGGGGGCGTGGCGGCACCTGACCTTCGAGGGCAGCCATGATAGCTTTGGCTTGGTCTGGGCCAATGTAAATTGGCAACTGGCGGCGCTCTGAACCGTCTCGCAGCAACACAATCGGGCTTTTAGTCGCAGCATCCAAGGCAATTCCGGCAACTTTCATTTCAATCATCGACTTAGCCTCTAGAATCCATTAACCGCGTAGGATCAAGTGGTACGAGCATCTCAGACTTGTCAACCTCAACGAAACAAGTGTAATGACTAGAGCAACTCCGTTGAGGGTTTCCGCTTGGCGAGGGCACCGTGCAGAATCAACCCAGCCATTGGACGTAACCCTTTGGACTTAGCCCTTTAGATATAGCCTATTGGACTTAGCATAGACCATCGCTCTTTAATCCGACGAGTGTGCCCTGTTTGCCAAATCAGCGTCAATTAATACGTTCATACTACCGGACAGAGCATCAATCGGGCTAGGAGGGGCTAATTGGGGTCTGATAAATCGGGCTAATCCTTACCTACACCAAGTTTTATGACATCCAGTATGCCCTGATATTGACCGTAATCCACCGCTCCAATTTTGAAAGTTTACCTAAGAGATCAAATTTTCAAGTGTCGCAAAGCTTACCGGGAAACGCTGCTTAAGGGCGCTCCAATCAGCGCCATCCCATCACAGCAAAATCACAGCAAAAACTGGGCGATCGCAGCGGCCACGCCGTGCTCTTCGACATCCGGAGCCACCCAGTTAGCCATTGCTTGCACTGCTTGGGGCGCGTTGCCCATGGCTACACCAATGCCAGCGTAGGTCAACATTTCCACATCGTTGAAGTTATCGCCAATGGTCATGACGTTATGGGGCTGCAAACCCAAAATTTCCTCGGCCAGATACTTGACGGCGGTGCCCTTGTTTACCAGGGGGTTCGCCACTTCAAAAAAGGTCGCGACCGATTTGGTGAAATACAGCTCTGCGGGCGTGTAGCGCTGGCGTAAATCGGTCAACAGCCCGTCGATGATGTCAGTTTGGTGGCTCAGGGCCAAAATTTTGGTGGGGGCCGTCGTCAGGGTGGTGCGCAGGTCGCCCACAGCGATCGCCTCGATTTGCGATCGCTCGCTGTAGAGGCGGGTTTCGTCGGTAATCTCGCGCACGTAGAGGCGATCGTCGATATAGAAGTGAATCGACAGCAAATCGCGTAGATGCGGCTGCTCTAAGTAATCTAAGATTTGCTGCGCCGCCTGCGGGGGCACGGCCCAATGGCGATGCACCGTATCGTCACCAGGATTTTTGATCAGCGCGCCTTGGTAGACCATCAGCGGCAGCGTCGAGCCAATGTCGTGATAAAACCGCAGCGCCGAACGATACATCCGTCCGGTGGCAATCGCCACCGCAATGCCCTTGGCTTGGGCCGCCTGAATCGCTGCTTTAACCTCAGATGCAACCTGATTAGACTCTCCGGCAATAGTGCCATCGATATCGACCACCAAAAGCCGGATATCGTCGCCGTTGAGAGGGGAGGTTGACTCTGGCGTTTGACCTGTAACCGGGCCTGTAACCGGACTTTGCGTCATGGTTGGCTTCACTATTGGCTCCACAATTGGCTGATTCCACTATTGGCTTTACTCAAAACCGCTCAGGTGAAACGGTCAACCTATGACCGATCCGCCTGAGCGGTCTGCTTTATCAGTATGAATGGAACCGCACCAATCCACTAGTTCACAGGGCTACCAAGACGCAGTCTAGAGAATGCCTGCGTTGGCCAAGCCAAGGATCAAGCCCGCCCCTAGCAAATGCCCAAAGCTTGCCGTGGCCAGCAGTTCAGGCACGCCAAACCCGGTAAACATCGACGGCAACTCCACCGGCAACGCTGGGCCAACGCCCCGTTTCTGGATAGCATAGTAGCCAATGGCGATCGCAAACAGATTGGCAGTAATCATGATCAACCCGACGCTGGGAGACCAAGAGACGGTTTGCGCAACCGCAAAGAGAGGCATCGTGTAAATCAAAATGTTTATTCTCCCTAGACAAAAATAGATGGTTTGATTGGTTTTGTCAGCAATTTTATTGATCGGTTTCTTCCAGGCAACAGCATTATAAAAAGCGGCGATTGCCCAATTGCGTTTTGTTTCAAGAGTTAACGATTTACAAAATGAAATCTCTTCGAGTGAAGATTTGCGGCATTACAAAACCCGAACAAGGCCAGGCGATCGCCCAGATGGGGGCCACGTCCCTGGGCTTTATTTGCGTGCCGCAGTCGCCGCGCTACGTCACCCCCCACCAAATTCGCGCAGTCGTTGATGCCCTCACCATCCCCGTCGATCGCGTGGGGGTGTTTGTCGACGCCAGCCTCGACACCATTGCCGATACCGTGGCGATCGCCAACCTCAGCGCCATCCAGCTTCACGGTTCCGAATCCATCGCGTTTTGCCAGCAGTGCCGCGATCGCCTACCCCAGATTGAGCTAATCAAAGCCTTTCGGGTGCGGGCATCGGCCACCCTACAGGAGGCGATCGCCTATGCCGATCAGGTCGATACCCTGCTGCTCGACGCCTACCACCCCCACCTCTATGGCGGCACTGGGCAGACCCTCGATTGGCAGACCCTACAGCGCTTCCAGCCCGCGTGTCCGTGGCTGCTGGCGGGCGGGCTCACCCCCGATAACGTCTTAGAGGCCATCCGTCTGGCCCAGCCCCACGGGGTCGATCTATCGAGCGGGGTAGAGCAAGCGGCGGGTGATAAAGATTTATCCCAAGTCGCGCGGCTGTTTGCCCAACTCCACACCCTTCGTCCCAGTATGGTGCGATAGGCTAAAGTCCAATCGGGTGATGCCAAACCCCAAAAAATGCAGTACCACTTTAGAGATCGTTGTCTAAATTCTTGTCTAAATCGTTGTCTAAATCGTTTGGTATAGCAAGTTTGGTATGGCCTCAACTTACCTTCAAAACACCTCATCATCTGCGACACTCTTGCGCCAAGCCGGGGGCGATCGCACCACCTTCAGCACCACTAGCAACCCCCTACGCAGCAGTTCCCCTCTCAATGCTCCCCTCGATGCCCCCAGCAGCCTGACCCGCGCCGCCAGCAGCAGCAGCGCCCAAAAATCAGTCAGCACCCGGGCCACAGCCAAAAAAAGCATCATTCCGCGCCGGCTGACCTTCTATGACATCATCATTCGGGGTGCCACTTACTACGGCAATACAGCCCTGCCCCAAACCGGTACGGTTTACACAATCGCCCAGCGTTTTTTCCTCGCGGGCATCTTTTCCGTGGAGCCGGGGATCCGCCCGGCCAATAGCTTTCGCAATAAGCCTAATGCACGCGACATCGGCTTTTTTGTCAACAATGCAGACCCCAAAGACGGCATTGAAGATTCCCCCGCCGGTTCTCTGTGGCTAGGCACCAACAGCAAAGTATTGCGCCATGTGGACAGCGATCCGGGCAATGCACCCTCGCTGGATGTCGCGGTCGTCACGGTCAGTGGCCCCAAAAACACCATCACCGTCAAATTTGACGGCACCGGCAAACGCACCGACATCGCCGGACGCATTCGCGACAACCGCTTCAAATGGAGCAGCAGCCCTTTTACAACCACCAAGCAGGTGTTGACCGGCACCATCCGGGTCAAGTTTAGCCAGGGCGGGCGCGCGATCTCAGGCTCCCTCATCCTCGAAGGGGTCGGTACCCAACCGGGCGCTTTTGCCTACAATGCCACGTTTTCGGGCACGGTTAAGCGCCTCTAGCATCCTTTGCTTGCAAAACAGCGGGGATTGAAGAGAGCGATCGCAACAAAATCCACCATGGGGCATTTGTAATCACAAGTGCCCTATATTTGCATGCGAACTTGCACAGGCGAACTTGCACAAGCGAACTTGCCAATGTGAACTTGCACAGGCAAACTTGCCAATGTGAACTTGCACAGGTGAACTTGCACAGGTGAACTTACACAGCCGATCAGACGGTAATTGTACGCTGTTGGATCTACCCACTCTAGCGTCATGATTGGGGCATTATGGAACTTGAAAGTTCTTGTTAGGTGCCCCAGATACACACAGCCATTGCAGCCAGCGATCGCCGTTTACCGCATCCTCAATCAATGCACCCCATTTTCATTCGATATTCGCTTTAGCCCTGCCGATCCTGACCTATCATTGAATACCACTCCTAGTATTTCGCCAACGGTAATTGGGCTTGCTGACGATCAACCCCACTATCGGCTGCTCGTGGCCAAAGATAAGTGCACCAATCGCCTGCTGCTCGTGCAATTTTTGACGCGTCTGGGATTTGAGGTGCGCGAGACCCTCTACCTGAATCAGAGCCGCTTCACCGTGCTGCACTGTAAGGCAGTGATAGCTTTGCCCTAGAGTTATTGGCCGACATTCCCCCCAGCATCAGTCCATTAAAGATTCGCTGTCTGCAGGGATCCACACAGATCTATACAGATCTACACGGATCCAATACGGTTCCAATACGGATCCACATGGATCCACAGCTTTTGATTTGATGGGGTGGCCAGTTTGACCCAGCCCAATCACTAATGACAGCCCAAATTTGGGTACGATAACCCATCTAAGCTATTGCTTTGCAGGTTGACATCGGCAAGTTCTAGAGACACTCGGTAGATGACCTAAGCAACTCCATGAACACGTTAAGCCATCCACCCCCTCGGCGTGGACTTAGGATGACGAATTTGATCCAGTCCTCAATTTATTTTTTCCTAGGTTGGGCTCCGCCACGCTTCCCAAAAAATAAAACGCTGGTCTGATTGAATTCGCAAATCTTAGAGAGAATCCTCCGGTGCAAAAAAGAAGGTAAACCAATGAGCGCGAATCAAGGTCAGGGTGCAAAGACCAGAGAGCATATTTTGGTTGTAGACGACACGCTAGATAACCTGCGGTTGCTATCGGCGATGTTAACCAAACAGGGCTACAACGTCCGCAAGGCCATCAGTGGGCAAATGGCGTTAACCTCTGTGGAAGCTGTCGCCCCTGACTTAATTTTGCTCGACATTATGATGCCAGAGATGGATGGCTACACGGTGTGCGATCGCCTCAAGTCCAACCCAGACACGGCCGAGATCCCAATCATTTTTTTGAGTGCGCTCAACGAAACCGTTGATAAGGTGAAGGGGTTTACCATCGGCGGGGCCGACTACATTACCAAGCCGTTTCATGTGGAAGAGGTGCTGGCCCGAGTGCGGCATCAACTGGCGATGAAAGCAGCAACGCGCGAAATTCAGCGGCTCAATGCCGAACTAGAACGCCGGGTGCAAGAACGCACCCAAGAGCTAGAACAGGCCAACCAGCAGCTGACCCAAATGGCGCTGTTTGACGGGCTGACCCATCTGCCCAATCGGATTTCGTTTGTGGAACAGCTTAGGAGCGCCCTAGAGAAGGCAGCAGAAATCCCCGGACATCAGTTTGCGGTGCTGTTTTTAGATTGCGATCGCTTTCGGGTGATCAACGACTCCCTCGGCCATAATGCGGGCAACCAACTGCTGCTGGCGATCGCCCAGCGCCTGCACCGCCACCTGCGTCCTACCGACTGCTTGGCCCGTCTAGAGGGCGATGAATTTACGGTTTTGGTCAACCCGATCGGCAGCGAAGCCGAGGCGATCGCCCTAGCCGAACAAATGCTGACAACCCTGTCTTACCCGTTTCAGATTGCGGGGCGAGAAATCTTTATCAGCGCTAGCGTTGGCATTGCCTTTAACAACATCGACTGCGAAAACCCCGAACATCTGCTGCGCAACGCCGACACGGCCATGTACCATGCCAAAAACTCTGGGCGATCGCGGTGTCAACTGTTTGACACCAGCATGCACCACGCCGCGCTGCACCGCCTCGATATGGAAATCGATCTGCGCCGCGCCCTCAGCGACCAAGAATTTATTGTCTACTACCAGCCCATCGTGTCGCTCAGCGCCCATCGCGTCGTCGGGCTAGAAGCGCTGATCCGCTGGAAGCATCCCGAACGCGGTCTGGTCTCCCCCGTGCTGTTTGTGTCGATCGCCGAAGAAACGGGGCTGATCTGCCAAATTGGCCATTGGGTGCTCAAAGAAGCCTGCCGACAGCTCCATCAGTGGCATCAGCAGTGCCGCCCCGAACATCCGGTCTTTTTGAGCGTGAATCTGTCTGCCCGCCAGTTTGTGCAGCCCAATCTGGTAGAACAAATCGACGCCATTTTGGCCGAGACGCAGCTTGACCCTAAATTGCTCAAGCTCGAAATTACCGAGAGCGCCATCATCGAAAACACCGATATCACAGCCGAGACGCTCGATCTTTTGAAAAAGCGCCACATTCAAATCAGCATTGACGACTTTGGTACCGGCTATTCATCGTTGAGCTATTTGCACTGCCTGCCGGTCGAAACGCTCAAAATCGACGCGTCGTTTATCAAACACATTGATGTTGATGGTGAGAGCTTAGAGCTAGTCAGAGCGATCGTTAGCCTGGCCTGGAATCTGGGCATGGAAGTGGTCGCCGAGGGGGTAGAAACAGCCAAACAGCTGGCCCAACTCAAGGCACTGAAGTGCGATTTCGCCCAAGGCTATCTGTTTTCTGAGCCGCTGCCCTTTGCCGAAATT
>DATNOW010000791.1:0-2929 GCA_036703515.1 Chroococcidiopsis sp. | reverse complement strand
GGGATGGGTTTGCTCCATGCGCCGACCTCTGCGACACCGAGGGTGTGTTGCCGTAGGATGTGGGCGCGGACGTTGTCTTCGGTGCCGATTACGAGGATGGTGAGGATGCGCGGATCGGGGTTGATCTGCACTAAAGAAGTATTTTGATCTTGCATAATGAGAAGTCTTTCACTCCACTAAATGGTTGATGGGTTTGTAGTGATACCCAAAGCCAAAGCCACCCCGTCTGCTATTTGCCGATGCTGGTTTGCAGCCATGGCAAAGTTGAGGTGGCTAGTGGAGTGCTAAACTTCCCCTAGACCGCCACACTGTGTACGCAGTTGTGAGGTTTAGTCGCCTGGGGCTGTTACGAGCAGCTTCCAGGTGACGCTTTAGATTTTTTGGTATTGAGAAACAACCGTACTGGAGAATAGGGGTTTTCGCAAGTCTTTCTTGATGTGTATTTACACGTTTTCGTGTTTGTATACGTTAGCATCAAGCCCTTTGCGCTGTGCTCTGCCGTCGAGGGCTACCGATGTTGAGTAATATCGATTCATACATCGCTTGTTTATTCAGGGACGATTGTTCATGTCGATTCTTGTTGTCGCGACCGGAAATCCTGGCAAAGTAACCGAGATGCAGGCCTATCTGACTGGGCTAGAGTGGGACTTGGTGCTAAAACCAGAGGAATTGGATATTGAGGAAACGGGCGAGACGTTTATGGCCAACGCTCGACTCAAGGCGTCTGAGGTGGCGATCGCCACTGGTGAATGGGCGATCGCCGATGACTCTGGCTTGGCGGTAGACGCGCTAGATGGCGCTCCGGGGCTGTATTCGGCCCGCTATGGCAAGACCGATCGCGATCGCATCGAGCGGCTGTTGTTTGAGCTAGGCAATGAGCTAAACCGCGAGGCCCGGTTTATCTGTGCGGTGGCGATCGCCAGTCCTGATGGAGCGATCGCCCTCGAAGCAGAAGGCATCTGCCCCGGCGAAATTTTGCATCGTCCTCGGGGAACCGGGGGGTTTGGCTATGATCCGGTGTTTTATGTGCCGGCCTATCGGATGACCTTTGCCGAAATGCCGGCCGAGCTAAAAAATCAGATCAGCCATCGCGGCAAAGCGTTTGAAGCGCTGTTGCCTAAGCTCCAGCAGCTTCGCCCTTGAGCGCTAGCTTGTGATGGTGCCCGTCAGGGGTGAACTGGCGCTGGCATAGGCTTTGACGGGAATGCGTCCTGCCAGGTAGGCCAGTCGCCCTGCGACAGCAGCTAACCCCATCGCTCGACCCATGGCAACGGGATCTTGGGCTTGGGCGATCGCCGTGTTGATCAGCAGCGCATCGGCTCCCATTTCCATGGCTTGGGCGGCTTCGCTGGGGGCCCCAATACCCGCATCGACAACGACGGGGATGTTGGCATTTTCGATGATGATTTGAATGTTGGCCGCGTTGCGAATGCCCTGCCCTGAGCCAATCGGTGAACCGAGCGGCATGACGGTGGCGCAGCCGGCCTCTTCAAGTCGTTTGGCCAGCAGCGGATCGGCGTTGATGTAGGGCAACACGGCAAATCCTTCTTTGACCAGTTGCTCGGCGGCTTGCAGGGTGCCGATGGGGTCGGGCAACAGGTATTTGGCGTCGGGGATGACTTCTAGCTTGACGAAGTTGTTGTCTTCTTGCCCGAGCAGTTTGGCCATTTCGCGCCCCAGTCGGGCGACGCGGATGGCGTCTTCTGCGGTTTGGCAGCCGGCGGTGTTGGGCAACATCCAAATGGTGCTCCAGTCGAGGGCGTCGGCGAGCCCTTCATGGCCGGGGGCGTTGGTCTGGACGCGGCGCACGGCGACGGTGACGATTTCGCTGCCGCTGGAGGCAATGCTCTGGCGCATGTCGTCAAAGCTGCGATATTTGCCGGAGCCGGTCATCAGGCGCGAGCGAAAGCTGCGTCCCGCGATGACCAAGGGGGTATCGGCTAAGGGGTCGGGTTGAAGAGCAGTCGAGTCGGTTGAATCTAAGGTTTGCACGGGAGTTTGCACAGTGGCATGGGTGAGTGGGTGGTCAATCATGGGCAGCAGCGGAGTGGAGGCTGCTGGGGTGGAGGGGGGAAACGTAAGGAGAGCCGATAGGGTGGAGCGATCGCCCTGTGGGGTCATAAACCGCTCCCAGGAAAAGGCCTGGAGTAGGCTATCGGCTGGGGTGCTAGAGGATGGGCGCATGACCCAGTCGGCAATCAGCCGGGCGGTGACCGGGGCAAGCAGTACGCCGTTGCGGTAGTGACCGAGCGCGAGGGTGAGGTTATCGCAGCGGCTGGCTCCGAGGATGGGTAGTTCATCGGGTGTGGCCGGGCGGAACCCCCACCAGCATTCCTGGATCGGGAAATCGCGCAATTCAGGATACAACTGCGTTGCGGCATTGAGCAAGGTTTGGATGCCAGCAGGGGTGTTGTGGGCTGTAAAGCCGACTGCTTCAACGGTGGCCCCCAGCACGATGCGGCGATCGCGACGCGGCACAATATAAATCTCGTCGCTGTAGAGGATGCGCTGGAGCGGGCGTTCGGCATAGCTAGGCGGGACGGTGACGGCAAGCATCTGCCCTTTTCTGGGATGGACTGGCACGGGCAATAGGTCGCTGGCCCAGGTGCCTGCGGCCAAAATGTAGTGTTGGGCTTGCCAATCGCCGCTGCTGGTTTTGATGGTGGTGACTTGCCCTTGGCTTTGCTCGATGGCGGTGACGGTGACGCCTTCGTGGATTTCGACGCCGATGGCGGTGGCGGCAGCATGCAGGGCTTTGATTAGGGCGCGATTGTCGACTTGCCCATCTTCGGGGTACCACCAGCCTCCGGTGACGGACGGGCTGAGCCCTGGCTGGGCGTAGTGGATGGCATCGCGATCGAGCCACTGGGCGCTGTTTGCCGGGTAGGATGGACTGTGGGGCGATGGCACAGCTTTGGCGATGTCGTAG
>DATNOW010000790.1:0-10634 GCA_036703515.1 Chroococcidiopsis sp. | reverse complement strand
CCGACCTAAAACATGCCGAAGACGATCTGCGTCGGATGAATCTAGTGATGGAAAACGTTGTCGATGGGATTGCCCGCCTCGATGCGGACGGTCGTTACCTCAGCGTTAACAGGGCCTATGCGGCCATTTGTGGCTACGAACCCGAAGATTTAATCGGTCGGGAGTGGGTGGCAACGGTGCACCCCGAAGATTGGCCGACCCTGCAAGCGGCCTATCAAACAATGCAGCAGACCGGCAAAGTCGAAGTCGAAGCCCGCGGACTGCGCCAAGATGGCTCGATGTTTTACAAGCAGGTGACGATGATTCCCAACTGCGATCAGCAGGGGCAGTTTATCGGGCACTATTGTTTCCTCAAAGATATTAGCGATCGCAAACAAACAGAACTCGCCCTCCAGGAGAATGAAAACACAACGCGTGCGTTAATTGCCGCCATCCCTGACTTTTTGGTGCGGATGCGCCAAGACGGGCTGCAACTCCAGGTGATCAATCGCGGTGCTATCCACGCCCTAGACACCAGCAGCGCCAATGCGGCTCAGTGGGTGACAGATATCATGCCTGCGGCGATCGCCCACGAGCGGATTGCCTTAGCACAGCGCGCACTGGCGACTCAACAAATCCAGTCGCAGGAATATGAATTTGTCAGCGAGGGGCAGACCTATTACGAAGAAGCCCGAATTGTACCGATTTGGAAAGATGAAGTGCTGGTGGTGGTGCGCGATATCACCCTGCGCAAACGCAACGAAATAGAGCTGCGCAACTTATCCGATCGCCTCACCCTCGCTCTCAATGCCGGAGAAATCGGCACCTGGGATTGGGCCTTGGGCGATGAAGCCCACTGGGACAAGCGCATCTATGAGATCTACGGCTGGCCGTCTCAAGAGCAGCCTGTAACCTACGAAAACTGGCGGCAGTGCGTTGAGCCTGAAGACTTGGTCAAAATTGAAGCCCTACTGCAACAGGCGATCGCCGGCACGGCAGAGTTTGCCATCGAGTTTCGGATTTATCGCCCCGATGGCGAGATGCGCTGGGTAAAAACCTCAGCCATGGTGCAACGAAACAGCGACGGCCAGGCCCTGCGGATGATCGGCATTAACTATGACATCACCGCCCGCAAGCAGGCTGAACTCGATCTCAAGTCGGCTAAAGATCAGCTCGAACTAGTCCTGCAAGCCTCCTCAGAAGGCTTTTGGGACTGGAACCTGGTGACAGGAGAGATTTACTTTTCGCCCGCCTGGAAAGCCATGCTGGGATACACCGACTGCGAGCTAGACAACAGCGTCGAGACCTGGGCTAGCGTCATTTTTGCCGACGATCGCAGCTCTGTGCTGCGCCTCATCGAAGACTACAACAGCGGTCAGGTCGATCAGTTTAATATCACCCAGCGCTTCCACCACAAAGACGGCTCTACCGTCTACATCCTATCCCGCGCTATCCATCTCAAAGATGAGCAAGGCAACGTGGTGCGGATGGTGGGCAGCCATTTAGATATGACCCATCTCGTCCAAATTCAGAATGAGCTACAAACCTCAGAAATGCTGCTGAGCGGTATTTTAAATAGCTCTCTCGATGGCATTATGGCGTTTCGGGCGGTGCGCGATCCGCAGGGGGCGCTGATTGACTTTGAATGGCTTTTGAATAATCCCGCATCTTGCACTATTACTGGACGACAGGCAGAAGACCTAATCGGCAAGCGGCTGCTAGAAGAATTCCCTGGGCATCGCCCCTCGGGGCTCTATGACTTCTACGTGGAAGTGGTGGAAACGGGTGAACCGATGCAGCGCCAGTTTTATTACAACCACGACGGCATTAATAGCTGGTTTGAAAATATTGCGGTGCCCTTGGGCGATGGCTTTGCCGTCACCTTCCGCGACATTACCCTGGTCAAAGAATCGGAAATGGCCATGCAGCAGATCAACCAGCAGCTCAAAGAGCGGATTAGCGATCTCGATCAGCGGCATACCGAAATGCTGGTCTTAGGTGAAATTAGCGACTTTTTGCAGGCCTGTCTCACGGTCGAAGAGGCCTGTAATACAATTGCCAATCTGGTTGAACCCTTGTTTCCACACTGTGCAGGCGGCATTTTTACCACCAGTCCCTCCCGCAATCGGCTCGAAAATGTCGCCACCTGGGGCTCATCGCTAAACTCACCGCTGCACTCGACGCTTGAGTTTCAGCCCCAAAGCTGTTGGGGGTTGCGGCGGGGGCGGATGCATTGGGTCGGGCAAAATCGCTCTAGCTTGCGCTGTAGCCATATCCCCGCCAATGAGGCGATCGCCGCGACGCTGTGTATTCCGATGATTGCCCAGGGCGAAACCTTGGGGCTGTTTTATCTCAGCACCGAAACCGCCAATGCCCTGTCAGAAGCCAAGCAGCAATTAGCCCGGACGCTGGCCGAGCAAGTAGGGATGGCGATCGCCAACCTCAACCTGCGGGAAACCTTGCAACACCAGAGCATTCGCGACCCGCTGACGGGTTTATTTAACCGTCGCTATCTAGAAGAATCGCTCACCCAAGAGATCGTCCGCGCCCAGCGTCACCGTCACCCCATCGGCGTGATCATGATCGACATCGATCACTTCAAGCGGTTTAACGACATTTTTGGCCACGATGTCGGCGACTACGTGCTGCAAACGGTGGGTGCCTTACTCAAAGACAGCGTGCGCAATTCGGATATCGCCTGTCGCTATGGCGGTGAAGAAATGACCCTGATTTTGCCAGAGGCCTCGCTCGAAGGCACCACTGCACGGGCCGAAATGATTCGAGAAGCGATCAGTCAATTGCGCATTTCTCAAAGCGGCAAGCTGCTTGACGCCATCACCGCCTCCTTTGGTGTGGCCTGTTTTCCGCAGCATGGCAGCACCAGTACCAGTCTGATCAAAGCCGCCGATATTGCCCTCTACCGCGCCAAGGATGCGGGGCGTAATCAGGTTTTGGTCGCGCTTTAACTCAAATTTTGGTTTACGCCCGCCATGAAAATCCCCGCCTACCCCGCAGATGAGTCGCTTCGACTGCACACGCTGCGATCGCTGAAAATATTAGATACCCAGCCCGAAGAACGGTTTGACCGCATTACTCGGCTCGCCAAGCGAGTATTTGCGGTGCCGATTACGCTGGTGAGTTTAATCGATGCCGAACGCCAATGGTTTAAATCGCGCCAGGGGCTTGATGTTTGCGAAACCGCCCGCGATATCTCTTTCTGTGGCCATGCGATTTTGCAAAACTCGGTTTTTGTGGTGCCCGATACGTTACTCGATCTGCGCTTTTGCGATAACCCCCTGGTGACTCAGGGGCCCAAGATCCGCTTTTATGCCGGGGTGCCGCTGACTCTGAGCAATGGCAGCAACCTCGGCACACTGTGCATCATTGACCAAGTGCCGCGCATTTTTAGTGCAGAAGATCAACAGCTATTGCTCGATCTGGGGCAGATCACCCAGCAAGAACTGCTCGTGGTGCAGTTGAATATCATTGACGAACTCAAACAGCGCAATACCGAAATGAAGCTGCTGGGCGAAATCAGTGATTTTTTGCAGGCGTGCCTGACCGTTGAGGAGGCCTGCGGAGCGATCGCCAGCTTGATTGCGCCTTTGTTTCCCGGCTGTGCCGGTGGCATCTTTACCCTCGGCGTCTCACTCAGCCGCGTCGAAAATGTGGCGTATTGGGGAGAAACATTGGTTTCAAAACCCGACTTTTCACTCCAAGAATGCTGGGGGCTGCGCCGGGGGCGAGTGCACTGGATGCAGGGGCCCGATCGCCCCCGCTGCGCCCATGTGCCAACCGAGCCAGACAGCGCAGTCACCCTCTGCATTCCGATGATCGCGCAAGGCGAAACCCTAGGTCTGTTTTATCTCAGCACGGCTACGCCAGAGGTGCTGCCCGATGCCAAACAGCAGCTGGCGCGGGCGGTGACAGAGCAAGTGGGAATGGCGATCGCCAACCTGCAACTGCGGGAAACGCTACAGCGGCAAAGCATCCGCGACTCGCTCACCGGTTTATACAATCGTCGCTATCTGGAAGAATCGCTCAGTCAAGAAATTGCTCGCGGCCAACGCCACCAGCATCCGATTAGTGTGATTATGCTCGATGTCGATCACCTCAAACAGTTTAACGAAACCTATGGTCACGATGCTGGTGATGCAGTGCTGCAAGCGGTGGGCACACTGCTAAGAGAGTCGGTACGCGGTTCTGATCTCGCCTGTCGCTATGGCGGCGAGGAAATGACGCTAATTTTGCCTGAAACCACCCTCTATGAAGCGTCGGGGCGGGCGGAAGAAATTCGGTCAGCGATCGCCCAACTGGCAATTTTCTACAATGGGCAACAAATCGAAAACCTCACCGTATCATTAGGGGTTTCCGCGTTTCCGCAACATGGCTCAACGGGCGTTGATCTGCTCAGATCGGCCGATGCGGCCCTTGCCCAGGCTAAGGTGGCTGGATGTAATCACGTTATGCTAGCCCCATAGCTGCTCGACTCCTTTCTACCCTGAATCCTGTGTCGTCTGTCTCTCAATCTTGTCGTTCACGCCAACGCTTTAGGGTTCCACTGCATCTAATCTTGACCCTGCCTTTTGTGGTGCAAGTGGTGGGTATTGTTGGGCTGGTGAGCTATTTGTCGTATCGCAGTGGGCAGGAGGCGATCGCAGATTTAGCCCATCAACTAACCAACACCGTCGAGCACCAGGTTAGCCACGAACTCGATCGCCAACTGGCAGCAGCCCACGAGGCCAACCAGCATAATATTGCGGCGATCGAAGCCGGGGTGATTAGTCTGCAAAACCTGGATCAGCTGCATCGCTACTTGATCTTGCAGCATCTCCAGACAGAAGACCTGACGACTTTGCTATTGGGCACCCCCCAAGGCGATCTGCGGGTCAGCCATCGGGTGGATGCACGCGATTATGGGGCCACCGCCCAGCTACGCCCAGGGGAGTTACCCTTTGAAGCGGCGATCTCGACCGCTGCCCGTCCCAACATCAACCGGGTGTATCGGATTAATGCCGCAGGCGACTTGGGGCGTCCGTTAGGGGTGATCGAAAATCTGGATGTGCGCGATCGCCCTTGGTATCGTCGAGCGGTGACCACGGGGCGGCCGGGGTGGAGTGGGCCTTACCAGTTGGGCGCTTCAACGCTGCTGACGCTCAACGCGTCGGCTCCTTTTTATGATGCCTCTGACCGGCTTTTGGGGGTGTTTGCCGTCAATATTAGCCTCAACCAACTGAGCGATTGGCTGCGCCGTTTAGAGATCGGACAGACGGGCGAGATTTTTATCATGGAACGCAATGGTCTGCTGATTGCCAACTCCGCACCCGAACCCTCCTATACGGTGATCGGTCAGACCAACGTAGACGGCATGATGTCACCGGGCACCCTCAAATTTCGTCGCCATACCCCCGATGATTTATCAGATCCTGCCATCCACGAATCCTATCGGTTCTTAAAGTCTAAATTCAATTCCTTAGAGGCCGTGCAGTCGCCCCAAGCCCTAGAGTTTCAAGTGGGGAGCGATCGCTATTTTCTCAACGTTGCTCCCTACCGCGATGCCTACGGCCTCGATTGGCTGATTGTGACGGTGGTGCCCCAGTCTGACTTTATGAGTGCGATCTACGCCAATATCAGCCGCACCATTGCGCTGTCGGGTCTGGCGCTGCTGGGATCGATCGGTCTGGGCATTTGGACGTCGCGACGCATTGCGCGATCGCTACTGCGGATGAGCCAAGCCATCCAGGCGGTGGCCGAGGGCGATCTGGAGATCCCCCTGCCCGACAGTCGCGTGGTCGAAGTCGATGCCCTAGGAATGTCCTTTCGGCAGATGGTGCAGGCCCTGCGTCAGGTCAATCAACTGCACCAGCGCTATGAGCACGAGCTAGAGCGCCAGGTTTCTGAAAAAACGGCGGCGCTCACTCAGGCCCAGCGCATTGCCCAAGTGGGCAGTTGGGAGTTTGATATCGCCACCAGCGAAAGCCGCTGGTCGGCGGCCCAGTTCTGCATTTTGCGCCGCGATCCGGCAGCGGGAGTGCCCTCCTATGACCAGATCTGGGAACTGCTGCCCAGCAGCGATCGCCCTCGAATGCAGGCGGCGGTGGAAGCCGCGATCGCCCACGGCACGCCCTACGAAATCGAGCATCAGATGATTCGGGGAGATGGTTCGCGCTGTTTTGTCATCAGTCGGGGCGAGCCCGTTTACGACTCTCACGGACAGCTGACCAAGCTAGTCGGCACAATCGCAGACATCACCGATCGTAAGCAGACCGAGCTAGGGCTCCAGGAAAGCGAAGCCCGCCAGCGGGCGATTTTGTCGGCTATCCCCGACCTGATGTATATCACCGACGCCAATGGGCGGATTTTAGACCATGTCACCTCCAATCCGTGGGTTGATTTATTCAAAGAAGATGCTGAGTGGTGCGGCAAGACCATCTACGACGTGGGTTCACCCGAGGTAGTGCGCCGCAAGGTCGAAGCCATCGAGCAAGCGCGTCTCACCGGGCAGGTGCAAACCTACGAGCAAAGGGTCGAAATCGAAGGGCGATCGCAATATGAAGAGGTGCAGTGTGTGCCGATGGAGGGCGATCGCGTCCTGTTTGTGTTTCACGACATCACCCCGCGCAAACAGCTAGAGCTCGCCCTGAAGGTTTCAGAAGCCAACCTCAACGACATTCTCAATAGCGCCACAGCGGCGATCACCAGCATGCGCAAGCTGGCCGATCACACCTGGGTGACCGACTATCGCTCAGCCGGGTATGAACAGATCTTTGGCTACACCAATACCGAACTCAACGCCGCTCCTGAACTGTGGCGATCGCGCGTGATCCCCGAAGATCGCGATCGGGTGATCAGCCGCACCACCGATATCGAAAACGTCCCAGTCCGCGGCCAGTTTGAATATCGGTTTTACCACAAAGATGGCAGCCTGCGCTGGATATCCGCCACCTATGCAGTACGCTGCGACCCTGTGGGCCACTGTGCGGTCATCACCATCATTGAAACCGACATCACCCAACTCAAGCAGACCGAGGCCCAACTGCGCCAGAGTGAGGCCACCAACCGCGCAGTCTTGCTGGCCATTCCCGATCTGCTGCTGCGGATTGGGCGCGATGGCACTTGCTATGATTTTCTGCCGCCCACCGATGCCAAAGCCGGCACGTTTTTGCCGGTGCAGCGACATTTATCAGAGGTGCTGCCCCCCGATCTGTTGGCCTACCAGCTCCAGCGCATCGAGCAGGCCCTGCTCACGGGCGAGCGGCAGGTCTGGGAACATCAAATTGTGAAGTATGGGCAGTTGTGCGACGAAGAGGTGCGGCTTGTGCCCTGTGGAGTGGATGAATGCCTGGTGATTGTGCGCGATATCACGGAGCGCAAACGCTCAGATTTAGCCCTACAGCAGGCCAAGCAACAGCTCGAAGACCGCCTGGAAGACCTCAAACAGCGCAATCAAGAAATGGCGCTGCTGAGCGATCTGAATGATTTTTTGCAGGGTTGTTTGACCGTAGAGAATGCCTATAGCGCGATCGCCACTTGGATAGCACCGCTGTTTCCGGGATGTGCCGGCGGGATTTTTCGGATCGAGGCCGCTACCCACACCGTTAACCCAGTGGCGCTATGGGGCAACGCGTTGCCCGCCGCGCCGCAGTTTTCACCCGACGACTGCTGGACTTTACTCCAAGACGGGGGGGCGATCGCCGACAGCGCTTGCGCCTGGCATGGCTCCACCCAGACCCGCACGGCGATGACCCGCCAGAGTGGGGCCGAGGCGGCGATCGCCATGACCCTATGCATTCCCATGATTGCCCAGGGTGAAACTTTGGGTTTGTTTTATCTCAATGCCGATACGGTCGCGGCCCTACCTGAACCCAAACAGCAGCTCGCCCGCACCGTAGCCGAGCAAATGGCGCTGGCGATCGCCAACCTGCACCTGCGCGATACCCTCAGACAGCAGAGCATCCGCGACCCGCTGACGGGGCTCTATAACCGCCGCTATCTAGAAGAATCACTGAGTCAAGAAATCGCTCGGGCCCAGCGGCAGCGGCATACCATCGGCGTGATCATGCTCGATATCGACCACTTCAAGCAGGTCAACGATACCTACGGTCACGACATTGGCGACTATGTGCTACAAACCGTCAGCACTCTACTCAAGGGCAATGTGCGCGGCTCCGACGTGATCTGCCGCTATGGTGGCGAAGAGCTGACGCTAATTTTGCCCGAATCATCTCTCAGCGAAGCGTCCAAACGGGCCGAGGAAATTCGTCTGGCGATCGCCCAGCTTGCGCTCAACCATCAAGGGCGATCGCTGCGTTCTCTCACGGTATCGCTGGGGGTGGCCTGCTTCCCGCAGCATGGCACAACCGGGGCTGAGGTCTTGCAGGCGGCCGATGCAGCCCTCTATCGCGCTAAGGCCAGTGGACGCAATCGCGTTATCGTTGCGACCTAGCCGTGCAAATCCTAGCCGTGCAAATCCTAGCCATGCGAATCTTAACCCTGCGCATAAACCCCAGATCCGCCAGCGCGACGGCATCAAGACCGGTGGGTCAGGGCCAAGGATTCTTCACCCTCTTCACCACCAGACGAGGGGGCGATCGCAAAACTGTGGGCATCGAGAGTTCTAAGCGCCGTATCCAGGTCTTGGGTGAGGTGCTGAGCGCTTTGCTTAGCAGAACCGTGGCGATATTCGTGCACCGAGAGCGGCTGCCCAATCCGCACCGTCACCCCGCAGCCCCAGGGCACATTGGGCGCGCCATAGTGCAGGCTAATGGGCACAATTTTGGTATTTAGGCCGGGGCGCAGGCTTTCAGCCTGGAGCGCAAGGCGAGCCAGACCCGGCTTGAGACGATGGAGCTGATTGTCTTGAAAGATCGCGCCCTCTGGGAAGATCACCAGCATTTCGCTGTTTTGCAGGATATCGACCCCGCAGCGGAGACTGGCGATCGCCGGGTTGCGCGGATTCACCGGGAACCCACCCAGGCGGCGAATAAACCAGCCCTGTAAGCCCTTGACCTCATCAGACGTCACCATAAAGCGCAGATCGCGCCCCGTCGCCCAGCGTCCGGCGGCATATCCCAAAATCAGCGCATCCCAGCGAGAACGATGGGTAGGGGCCAAAATCACCGGGCCGTCTGTCGGGATATTCTCTTGCCCAATCACCGTGATGGTTTGGAAGTAAAAAGGCAGCACCACCTTGCAGGCCAGGGGATAGGCAACCGCCGACAGCCACGGGGAGCAACGACAGGCAGTGCTAAGTTCGATTGGGTCTGGTTGGTTCGAAATCACGGGTGCAAGAAGAGAGTTCAAATCGTTGAGTGCCACCATAGGATTGCGTGCGAAAGGGTGGTTACAGGCTGTGAAAGTCCGATGTGTTTACCATAGGCCGTTTTACGGAGCCGCAGGAACGATCAAGGGACACTTCTAACGCTGTCCAAACTACGGATTAAACACTGGCAGAAGTATACACAACTTTACATAGATCCCTATGTAGCCTGCGTACCTATTTTTCTCGGAGTTACATGTTCCCGGCATGGCGCGCTCTGCTTGATCTGGGGACGGGTTTGGCAAAGGTTCCGTTCCCTTAGCGCTAACCGGGTTTCCGGCGCTGCTGACCAAACCACCGCTGGAGCTGCTGACGACACGTGGCTTCTAAAATACCCGGCAGAATGGTAGGGCGATGGTTTGAACAAGCGCTGTCGGGCAGGTTAGCCACCGTCCGAATTGTGCCAGCCTTGGGATCGTCTGCCCCATAGACCACCGTGCCCACCCGCGCCTGAATAATTGCGCCGCTGCACATCGGGCAGGGCTCGAGAGTGACATAGAGGGTGCAGCCCGTCAGCCGCCAAGACTGGAGCGATCGCCCCGCTTCCCGTAAAGCAATGATTTCGGCATGGGCCGTGGGGTCGTGGTCACGTTCGCGCCGGTTTTCACCGCAGCCCAGCAGGGTGTCATCGGCGGCCACCACGACGGCCCCTACCGGCACTTCGCCCGCTCGCCCCGCCGCATCGGCCAGGGCGATCGCCTGGCTCATCCAGCGGTAGTGCCTAAGATAGTCGGGATGGTCTAAAAATGGGGGTGGGATGGCAATCATCCGCAAGCTGGGGATTAGGGACAGATTCGGGGGGCAGATTCGGGCACACATTCAGGCACCAGTTCAGGCACCCATTCAGGAGCAAATCTGGCGGCTGAATCAGTTTGTCTGACTCGATAGCATCTGACTCGATAGCAAAAGACAAACACACCTACCCCGAAAGTGGTAGTCTCTTTAATATAGTGCTGTGCATAAATTTTCAATTTATACGAACGGTTTGATTGGGAGGGTTCTAACTGATGAGACGACTGGTTAGCATGCTCATGGGTTTGAGTTTGATGCTGGGTTGCCTGGGATGGTTCGGGTTGCCTGGAAAGGCAGTAGCAGCTAGCTTAACCCTTAGCCCATCGCTGATATTGGCGGAAGAAGTGCCATTTCGCAACACGATGGATGACAAGCTGGGTACGGAGTTTGGCGAGAAAATCGATCTCAACAACACCAATATCCGCGCATTTACGCGATATCCCGGGATGTACCCGAATATCGCCAAGCTGGTTCTCAAGTACGCGCCCTTTGAATCGGTTGAGGACGTGTTTGATATTCCAGGTCTGACCGATCGCCAGAAAGA
>DATNOW010000789.1:0-2811 GCA_036703515.1 Chroococcidiopsis sp. | reverse complement strand
GCCGCGCGGATCTTAAAGCGCCAGGGGAAGACGTTGTCATCACCGATGATGTAGATGCCAATCTCGCCCTTGCCGCTCTCAATCCGAACGTAGTGTTCGCCCTTGGGAATCTTGAAGGTCGGCGCAATTTTCTTGCTGATGAACTGGTAGTCAAAGGCGTTCCACTCTGACTTGGGCCCAGCCGTCATCCGCTTGGCTTCTAGATTTTCGTAAGCGCCACCCGGCAGCGCCTTGAGCGCTTGCTGAATGATTTTGACCGACTCGCGCATTTCGCGAATCCGCACTACGTAGCGGGCAAAGCAGTCGCCTTCGGTTTCCCAATGGACATCCCAGTCGAGTTCGTCGTAGCACTCGTAGTGGTCTACTTTGCGCAGATCCCACTGCACGCCCGACGCCCGCAGCATCGGCCCCGTTAGCCCCCAGTTGATCGCCTGTTCGCGGGTAATGGTGCCAATACCCTCGATGCGACGACGGAAGATCGGGTTGTTGGTGATCAGCTTCTCGTATTCGTCGATTTTGGGGATGAAGTAGTCGCAGAAGTCTTCGCACTTGTCGACCCAGCCATAGGGTAGGTCAACGGCGACGCCGCCAATCCGCCAGTAGTTGTTGTTGACCATGCGATAGCCGGTAGCGGCTTCCCACAGGTCATAGATCATCTCCCGCTCGCGGAAGATGTAAAAGAACGGCGTTTGCGCACCCACGTCAGCCAAGAAGGGGCCAAGCCAGAGCAGGTGGTTGGCGATGCGGTTGAGCTCTAGCATGATCATCCGAATGTAGCTGGCCCGCTTGGGCACTGGCACATCGGCAAGCTTCTCAACCGCGTTGACCACTACGGCCTCATTAAACATCCCGGCGGCGTAGTCCCAACGGCTAACGTAGGGCACGTACATGACAGGAGTGCGGTTTTCGGCAATTTTTTCCATTCCCCGGTGCAGGTAGCCGATGACCGGCTCGCAGTCCACCACATCTTCCCCATCTAGGGTGACGATGAGGCGCAAGACCCCGTGCATGGAGGGATGGTGGGGCCCCATGTTAAGCACCATGGGTTCTGTTTTGGTCTCGATCATTGCCATAGATGAAGGCTCTCCCGGTTTGGTGTATCTGGGTGCTGCACCGATTTGTGATCGGCACCAGGGCTTTTCAGCATGTCTTCTTTAGATTATAGGGATAGTGCGTCAGAAATCCGTTCTACGGCTTGATTTGATTCGTCACTGATTGTCATAGGTTTCCTAAATAGATAGCAGGGTGAACCCAGGGCGATCGCTAGGATTGGGATACATACTGGGAATGCGATCGCCCTTCGTGTAGGATGCGATTGGTCATGCTGTGAGTGGGGCGAAGGATCGTTGACGGATTTACCAACAGATATACCGGCAGATTCACTGGCAGATTCACCGGCAGATTCACCGGCACTATCCAGTGATGCATCACCGGCCGCACCCAGCGACACCGCTGCTGCGTTTGTCCACATTCCGGTGCTGGGGCACGAGGTGGTCGAGGGTTTGGCGCTGCCGGACGGGGGGCACTATCTCGATGCCACCGTGGGGGGCGGGGGGCACAGTCGGCTGTTGCTAGAGGCCGTGGCTGACTTAAAGGTAACGGCGCTCGATCAAGACCCGCTGGCGATCGCTGCGGCCCAGCGCAACCTAGCTGAATTTGGCGATCGCGTCCATTACCACGCCACCAACTTTGCCAATTACAATCCTGGGGATCAAAAATTTGACGGGATTTTAGCCGACCTAGGCGTTAGCTCAGCCCAGTTTGATATCCCAGAGCGGGGCTTTAGCTTTCGCCATACCGCTCCCCTCGACATGCGCATGAACCCGCAGCAAGACCTGACGGCGGCCGAGGTCATCAACACCTGGGAAGAAGCCAAACTGGCGGATATTTTCTATACCTATGGTGAGGAACGGCTATCGCGCAAAATTGCCCGCCGTATTGTCGAACGTCGCCCGTTTGAGACCACAACAGATTTGGCTGAAGCGATCTTTTATTCGGTGCCCCGCACCTATCGCTATGGGCGCATCCACCCGGCGACGCGAGTGTTTCAGGCATTGCGCATCGTCGTCAATCAAGAGCTAACGGTGCTCGAAACGCTGCTGCGCCAAGCGCCAACCTGGCTGAAACCGGGCGGGCGGATCGCGATCATTAGCTTCCACAGCCTAGAAGATCGAATGGTCAAACATTCTTTCAAAGAGTCACCCGTGCTCACGGTGATCACCAAAAAGCCGATCCAGCCGACTGAGGCAGAACAGGAACAAAATCCGCGATCGCGTTCCGCTAAGCTGCGCGTGGCCGAACGCAAGTCAGATAGCCCGACCGACTGATCCCCCACTCTGTGCACCCTAGACCTCTGTGGCCCAGACCTCGGAGGTTTCCCAAAAACCTCCGAGGTCTCACCCCGCCCGCCTTCTCCATTCCGTCTTCTGCTTGTTTTCCATCTTCCGCCTTCCGCCTTCCGTCTTCTGCCCTCTCCCCTCCACCCATGACGACCTTCAACGATTACTTTTCGACGCAGGCCAGCGACTATGCCAAATATCGCCCCACTTACCCGGAGGCGCTGTTTGATTATCTAGCGGGGCTAGTGACCGATCATGACGCTGCCTGGGACTGCGCCACCGGCAATGGCCAGGTGGCGGTAGGGCTAACGCCGTTTTTTCAGACGGTTTATGCCACCGATGCCAGCGCCGATCAGATTACCCACGCCTTCCCCCATCCCCAGATTCGCTATGCTGTGGCCACTGCAGAGGCCAGCGGTTTGCCGTCGCAGTCGGTGGATTTAGTCACCGTCGGTCTCGCGCTGCACTGGCT
>DATNOW010000788.1:0-3398 GCA_036703515.1 Chroococcidiopsis sp. | reverse complement strand
TGCAGCGGGGATTTCGATCACTGCGCCGCTTTGGGGGTTACGACCTTGGCGGGCAGCGCGATCGCGGACTTCAAACGTACCAAAACCCACTAGGGTTACTTTGTCACCTTTGACCAATGCATCGGCGATCGCATCAAGCGCGGCAGTAATTACACTGTCGGCCACTTTTTTGGTTGCGCCGGTATTGGCTGCAACTGTGTCAACTAATTCGCCTTTATTCATAACTTTTTGACTTCCGAATGTGTAAGGGTTCCAGCCATTATATCGGCTAAAACCCGCATAGCGTCAATAGTGATAGGCGATTTTGATAATCGATTTTGTGTATAAATTTGGCGCAAAATAGTCAGTATCCCCTTAGGACACTGATTTATGGCGATCGCCCAAACCCTTGTTAAGTCCAGCAATCCAAGGGGTGCATCTCGAAAAGATTTAGAAAAGTTAGTAAAGGCTAACGATGGGCTTGCCAAAAAGGTGGCCCACAGAATGAGCCAACAGTGTGCCGAGCCGTTTGAAGATCTGTTGCAGCTTGCCCGAATTGGGCTGATCAAAGCCTGCCAGCGGTTTGACCCAGGCGAGGGCAATGCGTTCAGCTCGTTTGCTGTGCCCTACATCCGGGGCGAAATACAGCATTTCCTGAGAGACCACTGGCAACACCTCAAAGTGCCACGGCGGGCGTTTGAGCTGGTGGGCAAGGTCAAGCGCGACCAAAAAGCCATGGCGGATATGGGGCGATCGCTTCCCTTGGTAGACGTGGCCATAGCTCACGGGATGTCTGCTCAGGAGTGGCAATGGCTGGAAGACGCGGTGCAAAGAAAACCGCTCGTGAATATTGACGACCTTGCCCATATCGCCAGCGATGTGTCCGACGACACGGACGCAAGCTATCGAAACCTGCGAGAGCCGCTGTTTGCCGCGATCGCCCGTCTTCCCTGGCAAACCGGGGAGATCGTGATAGACCACTGGATCGGCGGAATGACTGAAGAAAAGATCGCCCGCGCTCAACGCCTAACGGTGACTGAGGTGCGGGCGATTTTGAGTAGTGCCCTTGTGACCCTTAAAAACGAACTGGAGGCGATATGTCTGGACTGAGTGTTAGTGAGCAGATCGAGCTATCGCACCTAGAGCGAGATATTGAACGGGGGAAAGACGCGACTTTAGCAATGGCCAAGGCGCTGCTGGCAATACGCGATCGCCAGCTTTACAGGCAGGATTACAGAAGCTTTGAGGCTTATTGTCAGGAGCGCTGGGGGTTTGGGGAGAGATACGGGCGGATGCTGACCCAGTTTGCTGAGAACGTGGTTCAACTCCAAACCGGAACCATGGTTCCGGTTTTGCCCGCGAACGAACGCCAAAGCCGACCGCTCAACAGCCTGCCGGAACCAGAGGATAAAGCTCACGCCATGGCAGCAGCAGCAGCGATCGCCCCAACTCAACCGACAGCCCGACACGTTGCGCGGGCGGCGGCGGCGGTTAAAGCCAAGCCCACAGCGCCTACGAATGGGGCACGGGTGACGGTATTGGATGAGCGATCGCCGCATTTTGGTGCGGTGGTGACGGTTGCCCGTAGTGAGGGGGTGATCGTGGTGGCCCAGACGCCCAGCGGTGATGAGGTGCCGTTTCTTACCACGGAACTGGCAGACGCGAACGCTAGCCCCGCGCCAACGCCAGCGCCCGAGCCCGTGGCTAAGGTGACCCGGCGCAGCCCGTTGGAGGCGATCGAGGCAAAACTTGAGTTGGAGCGGGTGAGAAATCGGCAGCTCGACGCCGAAAACCAGCGGCTAAGACAGCTTTTGACGGATGCCTTGAAGGGTTGGGACGCGGCGGCGGGTGAGTGGGTGGAGGCGGTTAAGCTGGCGATCGGGCATGGCAGGGCACCGTTTTAGCCTACTCTTGCCGCAGTTCGGACAGCGATCGCTCTACGAGGTATTCGGCGTCTTTTAACAGCATTCTTGCGGTTTTGAGCTTGATCCAGATATCGATCTGCGGCTGGTAAGTGCGGTCTGCCAGCAGCTTGACGGCTTCGCGGATTTCCTCAAGCGCTCGCTCTAGCTGGGCTGCGTGGTCGGGGTTTTGGTCTGGGCTCATCGTAGGCTTTCGTAGAGTTGATTTAGCCGATAAGCCCACCAAGCCTCACGGTAAGCGGCGTCTGACTCTTCGGTGTTTGCCTCAACCCCGCCCAGTAAGCCTTGATTGCGCGGGCGGTGTGCTTTGCGGGGGTTGCGCTCTAGTAAAACTTGTTGCAGGTCGGGCGCTGTCTCGACTGCCCACGGCACACGGTTGAGGATTGACACGGCCAGCCAGTCTGGAGTTTTCCAGGTTTGATCGTTGAGGTCTTTGGCCTGCAATTTAACTTGCAGGTGGATCAGGACGTAAGGTTTTGCGCCCTCACGCTGCTCGCGGGCGATCACAAAAAAGTCGTGAGTGTTGTCGGGTAGCGCTTTGTAAGGCTGAATCTCTTCGCCTGCAATCGGCTCTAGCGAAATAAATCTGAGGGTGTGCTGCAGGTGGGGGGTGGCGCTGAAAACGCCACGCATTGCAGCGACAGACCGCCGATCAGATGGCAGCCGCGCCCATCGGGATAGTGTTTGTGAATAACCCGCACTGGAGTTGACCACAGCAGCAAGCGTCTTAACAGCAGGTTTTTTAGGTCTGGCAAGGAGGGCATATAAATAGCGCAGCATCAGGAACGGTTGGGAGAAGGGAGGAAGGCAGAGTCACCCTGGAGATCTACGGTTTTGGCGGTTCTGTAGGATTGGACTGAAACAAAGGAATAGACAAGCTTTCGTCTACTTTTTCTGTGGGCAGCGATCGCCCTAATGCGACGACACTGCCGGCCGCGGTCAGCCAGTTAATTGACACGTCAGGCGGGCTGAATAGCGCTCGGATAACGAACGCGATCGCCAGCGTATGAAAAACGGTTTCAGTGCATAAGATTCGCTGGTGCCAATTTTTTGTAGTCATTGGTAAAAAGCGTGGGCAATGGTTTAGCGTTCCTATGCCTTGGCTTCGAGGCGGGCGATCGCGTCTCGTGCCGTGATTTTGGCGACTGCGAACTCGTTTTCGAGCAGATTTAGAGCGATTTCGGTGAGGGCGATCGCACGGTCGACCCGCTTGATTCGCTTGACGGCGGCTTGATAGGGTGCCTCGGATTGCAGCTCGATGCGGGCACTTTTGCGCTGGCTGTCGTTTTTGAGTGACTCGTCAAACGCGATCTCAGCCTCAATCTCTCGGCTGATCTGATCGAGTGCGTCGTGTAGTTCAGATCGGCGTTTTTTCTGGTCGAGCAGTTTGCGTTGGGCGGCTGCGATTTTGGCGGGGTATTGTGCTAGCTGCATGGTGTAAGGGTGATTTTTTATAGGGTTCCTTTTCCGCAACGTCGTGGCGGAACTCTAGCAGGG
>DATNOW010000787.1:0-2275 GCA_036703515.1 Chroococcidiopsis sp. | reverse complement strand
ATTCCAGCACGATTTTGACTGGCGCTGATTCCAGCCCGGTGGCGGGCGCAGTTCCGGCTGCTGATGTAGATTCGGACGGGGCGGCGGCTGGAATCGCGTCTGCCGAAGAATCGCTGATAGACCCAGAGGCAACGGCAGAGGCAGAGGTTGATGGAGATACTGAAACTGGTAGCAGATTAGAGCCTGAAGCCCTCTCCCAAGCTCCCGTCGAAGACGATGATATTCCGGCGGCGCAGCGGGTAGACTACGACCCCGATGAGGTCTGGCTTTCGGCTGACGATGCCGCTGCGTCATGGGACACGGCTTTGACGGATGCTGAGATTGCCCACAGGGAGGTTGCCCATCCTGAGATTGCAAATACCGAGATTGCAAATGCCGAGATTGTAAATGCCGAGATTGTAAATACCGCAATTGCAGACGACTCGCCCTGGCAGCTTGTTCTTGATCGCGATACCTACAACGCCCGCTATGGCGACACCCTGACCTTAACGGGTGTGGTGCAGTGGGAGGCGGCCGCTAACCCAGAGGCGATCGCCCCTCAACTGGCGCTGTGGGTGTTGGTGCGCGATCCGCAGACGGCTCAGCCGTTGATCGACAGACATCACTTTTTGCCGCTGAACGCATCGCCCCAGCCGTTTGAGGTGGAAATTACGGTGCCCACCACTGACCAAACGCGCCTGTTTTTGGGCGAACTGAGTTTAGTGGCGCGGGAGACGATGGCCGGCGCTGCTGCGATTACCGTGTTAGCCACCCAGGCCTTTAGCATTACGGCCGACCTCAACGCCCTGCTGGAGGCGATCGCCAACGACTTTGGTGAATCTGATGAGGTGCGCCCTCCGCTGGAGTTTCTTAAAGATGTGGGTAATGCGAACTTGAGCCTAGCGTTTCTCAACTTGGTGGAAACTCCCAAACCCCTGCTGAACCTACAGCCGACCGATACAGCGGCCCTTCCACCCCAGCTTTACCAGCCGAACCCAGCCAAAGCGCGCACCAAAATCGATTTGCCGTTTTCGGCGGGCGGAGCCACCAGTGCTCTTGGGCAGGCGTTGGCGATGAGTATGGGGGCGGTGACGTCCCGCTCCGACTCGTCGGTGGCGTCGCCGGATGCAGCGGTCTCCGCAGATGCCGATCAAGAATCCTCTGTAGCCGATGGCGATACCGCACCAGCGCTGGAGGATGCAATGGCGGCGATCGCTCATCAAGAGACCGGGACAGAACCAGGTGCAGTGCCAGATACAGCACCAGAACCAGAACCACAGCTAGAACCAGAACCAGAAGCCCTGTGGGAAACTCTTTCCACGGATGTTGACCTGTCGCTGGCTGACATTTTGCGAGAGGAGCGACCGTCTAGCGCAGAGATGGGATTAGTGCCCCATTCGCCCCCTGCCCCCGAACAGCAGGCCTTTCAAGCGCTTAATTTGCGCAATCGGTTCTGGTCGCGGCTGAATGCTCTTGCTACCGACACGGAAGTCACCGACTGGTTGCAGCGGGTTGATCCTATCGATCCGCTGCCGCAGCGGGATGCGCCGCTGGGGCTAGATACGCGCTTGGCTTCCAACGAGATAGTGGTGGATGACGACATTCCCTTGCCCCAGCAGCCGGCCCAGCCCTTTGTTTACTCGCCGCCTCGGGTGACTAAAGCCGAGAGCCTCCAGCCAGCGGTATCTGCGGATGAGCCGATTCCGCTGCCAGAAATCAATATTATTGGCAATCCGCTGGTGGCGGGCAAAACCATCAGCCTGGTGGTCAAGCTGCCGGATGTTGGCCCGAGAATCTATGTCAAGCTGTGGGCTAACGATCGCCAGACGCGATCGCTGATCGATGGGCCGCGCTGGCTGGTCAACTTTTTGCCCGATCGCACCGGCAAACGCGAAACCTGGGTGCATCTGACGGTGCCCTTTGGCTGCTTGGAAATCCAGTTTGAGGCGATCGCTATCGAAATGTCGACCCAGCGTGAAAGCGAAAAGGTGTCGGTGGAATGCGACGTGGTTCCGGCCGATGCCCCGCCTTCATCAGAGCTGCTGCTCGATGATTTTCAATAGCTTAGGCGCTTACCCACCCACTCACTCAATATTGGCGACTCGAAATCCCATTTGGCATTCGTACTGATCGGGCTGTTCTGCTGTATTTTTTTGCAGCGCTCGTCCGCAGCGCAACTGCCCATGATTCCAGCGGGGTTGGCCACTCTGATCGGCCATTAGGCAACTCTGGCAAACATCATGCGGGGCAAGTAGCTGGTTTTCCATCAAAATCACTAGCATACAGACCTCCGACC
>DATNOW010000786.1:0-4303 GCA_036703515.1 Chroococcidiopsis sp. | reverse complement strand
GGGCAGATTAGCATGCTGGTTGGAGTATGCCGTGATATCACCGAGCGCAAACAGGCCGAAGAAGCCCTGCGCGATCGCGAAGAATTTCTCAGCAGCATCTATGACGGCACCAATCAGGCGATTTTTGTGGTCGCAGTTACCGCAGAGAATGACTTCCGCTATGTCGGCCTCAACCCTGTCGCCGAACAGTATAGCGGCAGACGAGATCAAGACATCTATGGCAAGACCCCTGAAGCCGCGTATGGTGCTTTGACCGGAGGGGCCTTTCGGCAGCATTATCAGTATTGTTTACAAGTTGGCACAAGCATTAGCTACGAAGAGCAGGTTGTGCTAGAAAATCGCGTCCTTTGGACGCTCACGACCCTGACGCCGCTGCGCGATCCGCAGGGCAAAATCTATCGGATTATAGGCACAGCCATCGACATTAGCGATCGCAAACAGCTAGAGCTAGAGCTCCAAACCTCTGAAGCTAAACTCAGCCGCATTCTCGACAGTGCGATCGTCGCTATTTCCAGCTTTCGGGTCTACAGCAATCGCGACTGGGACTACGAATATTGGTCGGCCGGATGCGAACAGCTGTATGGCTATAAGCGAGAAGAATATAGCGATAAATCGTTTTGGCTATCGCAGGTCGTGCCAGAGGATCGCGACCAGATTTTAATACCCCTATTCGATCAATTTTTTGCCGAACAGGAGGTCACCGCAGAATATCGCTTCCGCCGCAAAGATGGGGACATTCGCTGGTTTTCTAGTTCGTACACATCGCAGCGGATTGAAGACGATTGTTGGATTGTAACGGCCGTCAACTACGATATTACCAATCGCAAGCAATTAGAAGCCGAGCAGCAGCAGGCCATTCTGACGGCTCAGCAGAGTGAAGAACAGCTTCGTCTCGCCCTCGATCTCACCCACATTGGCAGTTGGGACTGGGTGCCTACCACCGGCACGTCGATCTGGAATGACAACCACTATCGCTTGTTTGGCTATGAACCTGGAGAGGTCGAGCCAAGCTACCAGCTTTGGCGCGATCGCATCCATCCCGATGATGTTGCCCGCGTCGAATTGCAGCTTGCCGCGGCCCTCACCAACAACACCGACGTTGAGGTCGAACATCGAATCGTGTTGCCCGATGGCAGCATCCGCTGGATTTTAGGGCGCGGACGGGGAATTTACGATCAGCTCGGACAGCCGATCCGCGTTGTCGGCGTTGTTTTTGATATCACCGAGCGCAAACAGTCAGAGTTCACGCTCCAGCAGCAAATTCGCCAAGAATATCTGCTGGCCGATATGGCCCAAGATATCCGTCAATCGCTCGATCTCAACGACGTTTTATCGCGCACCGTAGAACGGGTGCGACAGGTGCTCGACACCGATCGGGTAGTGTTTTTTCGGTTTCGCCCCGACTGGCAGGGCGACATCATCATGGAGTCGGTCAGGGAAACGTGGGAGCCGCTCCTAAATACGACTATTTTTGATCCCTGTTTTGGCGATCGCTACCTTGACCCCTACCGTCAGGGACGCATCGGCCAGATTGATGATATCGATCGCAACGACCTGCCAGACTGCTACACCACGCTGCTGAAATCGTTTCAGGTTAAAGCCAACCTAGTCGTGCCCATCTTACAAGGCGAAGAACTGTGGGGTTTACTGATTGCCCATCACTGTTCGGCACCGCGTCAGTGGCAAACGGCTGAAATTGTGCTGCTGCGCCGGCTCGCTACCCAGGTCGGCATCGCCATTCAGCAGTCTGAGCTTTACGAACAAACCCAGCGCGAGCTAATTGCCCGAGAGCAAATGCAAACCGTACTCGAAGCCAGCGAAGAGCGGTTTCGCACCCTCAACGCTGCCGCCCCGATCGGCATCTGCCAAACCAACGCCGATGGCTTTTGGCTCTATAGCAATGCCCGCTGGCAAGAAATGTCGGGGCTAAGCTTTGAAGATTCGCTGGGCTATGGCTGGCTCCAGGCTGTGCATCCAGACGATCAAGATATGCTGATCGCCGCCTGGGAGGCCTATCTGCAAGGGGGAAGTAACCACCTACCCGAATTTCGTCTATTAACCCCGCAACAAGAGACTCGCTGGGTGGCCACGCAGGTTGCCGCCATGAAATCAGCCACGGGGGAGGTGATTGGCTATGTCAGTATTGGTGAAGATATCACTGAGCGCAAACAGGCCGAACGCAAAATTCGAGAGCAGGCCGCCCTTTTAGACATTGCCTCCGATGCCATTTTTGTGCGCGATCTCGACCACCAGATTCTTTACTGGAATCAGGGGGCCGAGCGCCTATATGGCTGGCAAAGTCATGAGGCCATTGGGCAGTCTGCCTATACGCTGCTCCAAGAAAACAGCCGCCAAGTCTCAGATATTATGGCAATCTTGATGGCAAAGGGAGAGTGGCAGGGAGAGCTTCATAAAACCACCAAAACCGGCAGAGAAGTGATTGTTGAGGCCCGCTGGACGCTGGTGCAAGATGACACGGAGCAGCCGAAATTCATTTTGTCTGTAAATACAGACATCACGGAGAAAAAGCTGCTCGAAGCCCAGTTTTATCGCGCTCAGCGGTTAGAAAGCTTGGGCACCTTGGCCAGCGGCATTGCCCACGATCTCAACAATGTGCTAACGCCTATTTTGACGATTGCGCAGGTGCTGCGCTTAACTCGTCCCGATTTGGATGCGCGATCGCGCGAGATGATCAGCGTCTTAGAAGAAAGCGCCAAACGGGGCGCAAATATGGTCAAACAAATTCTGGGCTTTACGCGAGGCACCGGGGGCGATCGCATCCCCGTCCACATTGAGCCGCTGCTGCAAGAAGTGATCACCGTAGCCGAACAAACCTTCCCGCGCTCAATTTCGATCCGACAGGTAATTCCCAATCAGCCGCTATGGTCGGTCTTGGCCGACCCGACCTATCTGCATCAGGTACTGATGAATTTATGCGTCAATGCCCGCGATGCCATGCCGTCTGGGGGCGTTCTCACCCTCTCGGCCCAAAACTTCGTAGTCGATGAAGAGCTAGCCCAAACCAACCTTGATGCCCATGTCGGTAACTATCTGCTAATTACCGTTGACGATATGGGCGGCGGCATTGCTAAAGAAATTCGCGATCGCATCTTTGATCCCTTCTTTACAACCAAACCCCCAGGGCAAGGAACCGGTTTAGGGCTATCTACAGCTTTAGGAATCGTTAAAAGCTATGGCGGATTTTTACAAGTTTCTAGCAAAATTGGGCAGGGTACCAAAGTGCAGATTTATTTGCCTGCCACAGACGAAATCACCACAGTCGACGAAATTACGGCCCTGCCGCTTAAAGGAAATGGCGAGTGTGTGCTAATCGTAGACGATGACGCCACGGTGCGTAAGACCAATCAATCGCTGCTCGAAAGCTATCAGTACACGACGCTAACCGCTAATGACGGAGTCGAGGCGATCGCCGTTTATGCCACCTATCAAAACCAAATTAAAGCCGTTTTAATGGATATCATGATGCCAAATATGGATGGCATCACGGCCGTGAGAATGCTCAAAGACATTAACCCAGACGTGCGTGTAATTGCTATTAGCGGACTATCGGCCCACCGCAATCCGGTACTCGCGGCAGGAGCCAGCGTGTTTTTGTCAAAACCCTACATCCTCGAAGACCTATTGAAGCGTTTACATAACCTAGTAACGACCTAGGAACGCAGGATTGATTCTATCAAACTTCTATCAGCCATGTTCTCTGGAAGGGCACACATCGGTGCGCCCTTCCAGAGAACCCCTGGTTAATAAAGATTATTTAATTCGCGATCTTAATTATGCGGTTAACTAAATTAACTAAATTAACTAATTATGCAGTTAACTCAATTGCTAATTATGTAGTGAATGGGAGATCGCTTTAAGTATGCACATCTCCGCGGGGCAACACCGCTCCAGTGAGCACAACTTCACTGACGTCACTCGCATCTAAATTAGCGCCGCTCAGGTTGGCCTCGCACAAGTTGGCATCACACAAATCTGCGCCCTGCAGGTTAGCATCGCGCAGCGTTGCTTTCCATAGCTTTGCGCCACACATTTTCGCCCCCGTTAAATTAACCCCCGTCAAATCAGCCTCCGCTAAACAAGTCAGATGCAGCAGCGTATCGGTCAAATCAGCACTGACCAATACAGCTCCACTCAAATCAGCTTCTGTGAGGTTAGCCCGATTAAACTGGGTCTGGCTGAGGTTGGCCCCACTCAAAAAGGCGCTAAACAAGTTGGCCTGTGATAGGTTAGCACCGGTCAAGTTAGCCTCACTGAAATTAGTGGTGTTTAATAGAGCGTGGCT
>DATNOW010000785.1:0-12814 GCA_036703515.1 Chroococcidiopsis sp. | reverse complement strand
CAACCAAACCTGCGGCTGCGGCAAGTCGTTTTCTTAGAAAACGCATTCTCAAGAATCGCTTTCTCAGAAATCGCAAAGCTAAATTGCCAGCGCTAGATCGCCAGACTGTGAGCGACTCAGAATATCAATTGATGCGGGGATAGGTAAGATGCAATGCGTCTGCCTACCCCGCATTTTGTTGGCACCCAACACCTCAATCCAATCTGTGTAGGGGCCTGGATTTGTTATATTTTGAAGGTTTGCTTTGTCTTCAACGGCTCCATTGCAAGCCTTAATACTGCAATTCTTAAACCACACGTCTTAGACCGCACGTTTGAACCATGACCGAAACAACAACCGAAACGCCCATTGAAGTTCTATTTGACCAAGGTGTCGAGCGCTATCAAGCCGGTGAAGCGATCGAAACCTTAATTCCTACCTTTAAGGAAGTGTGCGATCGCTCCCCCAAAAGCAGCGCCGCCTGGACCTGCTTATCGTGGCTCTATTTGCTCAGCGATAAACCCTCCCAAGCCCTCAAAGCCGCCAAAAAAGCGATCAAGCTCAACCCCCAAGACCCTCAAGCCCGCGTCAACCTGGCGATCGCCATGCTCGAAACCGAACAAAAAGGCGTCCGCGAACACATTGAAATCGCCGGACAAATCGTCACCGTTGCTGAGGAATTGCGCGATGAAGTTAAGCGCAATTTTGAAGAAGGGTTAAGCAGAAAGCCCGGATGGAAGAGTTTAGAGCGCGTTAAATCCTGGATTTTTGATAGCTAAGACAACTGAATACCAATCCCTGACCCCTTTCCATGATGATTGTTAGGGGTTATTTATTGATCGAAATCATTGATCAAGATACTTAACGATTTTCTCGGAATTCTAATGATAAGCTTTGGTTAAGCCGGTGATTAGCCACCATTATGGTTGGTCGCCTTATCGGTTGTTTAAGATATAGGGGATTGGGAATTATGTCTACTGAGAACCAGGTATCCGTCAAGCCAGATACGCGCAATCACAAAGGTTTTTTCGTCCAAGAAACGTCTTATAAACTCATGGGGATCGACCAATCCGGCTGGGCTTTGATTTGTGTCGATGAAGCCACCTGCCACTACGTTGATCCAGACAATCTAGAGCAACCGCTTGATGAAGTGGGTGAGTAGTTATTAACAGCCTTTCAATACAACTTAATAGGTTCCATTGCTCCCCTTGTGGCTGTTTTTTGATAGAAATAGCCATATTTTTTTGCCTTTTGCTAGCGAAATATAAGCCAGGCTTAAGGCATTTAAGAGAGGTTTCAGAGGCTTTTATGAGAGTTTTTTATGAGAAGGCCTAGCCGGATTCGCCGTGATTTTGAGATAGAATCATCCGCAGTGCGCTGATTTCGTCTATTTCATCGTTTAGTTTGCAGTTATTTAATCCCCCGTTACCCCCTCACCCATGAGAGATAAATTACTCAACTGGCTCAATATTGTATTGATGCTGAACCTATTTTTTGTGCTGTTCAGCTTTGGCTGGTTTGCGATCGCCGTGGTGGGTCGCTCCATGAATGTATCGCTGGGGCTCGACCTATGGTATTCCCTGTGGCAGCCCGTCTTTAACCCAGCCATCGGGATCTTGATGCTGGGGGCGATCGTCAGCGGTATCGCGAGCTGGGTGAGCAAACGCCTCAGCCTCAACTCGCCCAATTCACCCTCTTCCTAAAGACCGCACGTTCTAAAGACTGCACGTTCTAAAGACTGCACGTTTAATCCTTCCGCAAGCCGAGATTGAGATGACCCCTGAAACCATTACGACGACGCTAGCCGCGCTGTTTGGGGATGCAGTTCAGAGCAATGAACCCGAATCTTGGCAGATTGAGCAAGGCAATCTCCGCCTGCTGGTGCTGCTGTCAGAAGATGGCACCTGGATGCGATCGCTGGCCTCGATTTGCCCAGCCCAAGACGCCGAACCCTATTTCGCCCAACTGCTAGAGGACAATTTTGACAGAACCCTAGAAACTCGCTATGCCCTCTATCAAGGCGTGCTGTGGGCCGTATTTCAGCACAGCTTGGCAGGGTTGACGGTGGATGATTTTAAGGGAGCGATCGCCCGTCTCTCGGCCTTGCAACGCCAGGGCCTCTCCGATAGCTTTAGCCAACTGGCCGAGACTCAGATTCGCCAAATCATCCGAGCGGCCAAACAGCAGGGGCAAACCCTCGAAACCACCATGCAAACCCTCGATCGGTTTTATCAAGAGGGCGTCATGGGCGATCTCAACCAAGGCACAGAGGGAATTGAAGCGGTGCTAGGGGCATGGCGCTATCAGCTCCAGCGTTTGTGGAATGAAGAGGTCTAAGATCTAAAAACGCTCCCCATACTCCTTTACCCTTATTCCTTCACCCTTCTTTTCTAGCTGTGCTGTTTTAACCGCTGCCGCACCGATCGCATTCCCCAAAACAGCAGATCGGGGTCGAGTGTGATGGACTCAACCCGATCGGGATGGAGCGCAGTGAACTGCTGATGCAAAAAGGCCCCGTCGCCGCCGGTGATGGCGATCGCACTCTGGGGAAACTGCCCTAGCCAATCGGTGACATAGTCATACAGACCCGCGATCGCCGTATACACCACCCCACTGCGAATCGCATCGGCGGTATTCAGCGCCCAGCGCGGTGGCAGCGACGCCGACGCGACAAAAGGCAACGCGGCCGTATTTTTGGCTAGCGATCGCCACTGCAACTGGAGCCCCGGTAAAATCGCCCCCCCAACCAGTCGCCCCTGCCCATCGGCGGCCGTCAAGGTTAAGGCGGTGCCCGCATCAATTACCAGCGCGGGGGCATGATAGTGCTCCAGCGCGCCCCATAGCGCCAGGGCCCGGTCGATCCCCAAGGTGGGATACAGCCCCGCGATCGGCACCTGGGCCAGGGTAAGGGTCTGGTAGACCGAGATTTGTTCTTGCCACAAGCGGGTTTGTTCGGGCACCACCGAGGCCAGCCAGAGTTCGGTGGGCGGAGGGGAGTCAGGGTTGCGATCGCCCTTAGGATGGCGGATTAAACAATTCCGATCAACCCAGTTCTCTGTAGGGGCGCACCGCTGTGCGCCCTTATCCAAACCGTGCAGAGCATTCGATCTATGGTCTTGCGCGATCGCAGCCCGATCGAGATGGGGCGTATCCCAACGCTCGACAAGCTGTTCCCCATCAAACCAGGCCCAGTGCAGCCGAGAATTGCCGATGGCCAGCGCCAGCCACGAATTTGCGGATTGGAGGGCAGATTGACAGTTGCACATCGCGGGGGATCCACTTTGTAATCTCTAGGCGCGGGCAGGGTGAACCTTTGCGGGCGATCGCAGCTCAGCCGCCGCCCGCTTCAGCGGAATCAACAGCCGATCGGTCAGCTTAAGCTGGTTGAGGGTCGTGGCATTGCTGCCATTGCCGACCGGGGCCGGGCCGTGGTAGTCGCTGCCGCCGGTTTTGAGCAGCCCATACTGCTCACACAGCTCTTCTAAAATGCGCGATTGGCTGGCGCTATGGCTGGGGTGATACACCTCTACCCCCATCAGTCCGGCGTTGACTAGCTCAGGCAGCACGCTCTCAACCGGGCCGCCGCGAAACAGGTAGGGATGGGCCCAGACCGGCACCGCACCACAGCGCCGCAGCAGTTGGATGCCTTCCGTCGCCGAAAAGGAATCGTATTCCACATAGGCCGGCTTGTATTCACCGAGCCAGCGGTCAAACACCTCTTGGATCGATTGGGCATAGCCCGCGCTGACCATGGCGGCCGCAATATGGGGGCGACCGGGGGCCGTGTTGTCGGCCGTGGGCGGCAGCTCAATGGCAAAGCCTAATTCGGCCAGCTTGGCGATCATTTTAGCGGCGCGATGGTGGCGTTCGAGCAGGCGATCGCGTAATGGTGGTTCAAGCTGCTGGCGATCGGGATAAAACCCTAAGATGTGCATCGATCGCCCATTATGAATGGTACTTAACTCTAAACCGGGGACAATTTCAAGGGAGCGATCGCCAACGGCCGCGATCGCTTCATCCCAGCCCGAAACCGTATCGTGATCGGTGATAGCCAACACCGTCACCCCAGCGGCGATCGCGTGATCGACCAGAGCTTGGGGCGTAAGGGTGCCATCAGAATGAGTGGTATGGCAGTGCAGTTCCAGCATGGGGGGTATAGAAGAGTGAGAGGGGCAGGGGAGAGGCGGACGGCGATCGCATCAATGTCCTATCCTAGAATCTGACGAATTGTAAATGATGGTTTAGTTTAGGGCATGGCAGGACACAGTAAGTGGGCCAATATTAAACGGCAAAAGGCGCGAGTCGATGCCGTCAAAGGAAAAATATTTGCCAAAATTTCGCGGGAAATTATCGTGGCTGCCCGCAGTGGGGTGCCCGACCCCGAAGGCAACTTCCAGCTGCGCACCGCCATCGACAAGGCCAAGGCGGCGGGGGTGCCCAATGACAACATTGACCGGGCGATCGCCAAAGGGGCGGGCAAGCTGGGGGCGGGCGATGCCCTCGAAGCCATCCGCTACGAAGGCTATGGCCCCGGCGGCGTCGCCATCTTGATCGAAGCCCTGACCGACAACCGCAACCGCACCGCCGCCGACCTGCGCGCCGCCTTTAGCAAACGGGGCGGCAACTTAGGCGAGACGGGCTGCGTCGGCTGGATGTTTGAGCAAAAAGGCGTGGCCACCATTGCCCGCCCAGGGCAAGGCAAGGTCAAATATGCCCCCATCGACGAAGAAGCGCTGCTCAACACGCTGCTGGAGGTCGAGGCCGACACCTACACGCTGATCGACCTCGACGATGACTACGGCGGAGCCGACGTCTTTACCCACGTCAACCAGCTCGAAACCCTCAGTCAGGTCTTGGCCGAGCACGGCTATGTGGTGGTGCAGGCCGAGCTGCGCTGGATTCCCAACAACAGCGTTGAAGTCACCGATCCCGAGCAGGCCCGCAACTTGGTGCGGCTGATGGACACCCTCGAAGATCTAGACGATGTCCAAACGGTGACGGCCAATTTTGACATGTCCGATGAGCTGCTGACGGTCAGCATGGTGTGAGGCTGTGCTGGCGTGCCACCAACCACCACTAGACAACAACTAGAGAGAGCTAATCACCGCCACGGGGCACTGCGCCTTAGTGAGGATGGCATCAACTCGATGCCCAAAAAAGGCCCGCCCGGTGATCAGGCGAATGGTGCTGCCTAGAATGATCAAATCAATCTCGTTTTGGCTGGCATAGTCCACGATAGTTTCTTCGGGGCTGGTGCCGGCCAAAATTTGATAGCGCACCTCTGCCCCCAACCGGCGCACAACCTGCGCCTGATATTCCACAATTTCGCGGGCGATTTCCATCATCGGCTTGATGCTTTGCTGCTCAAACAAAATATATTCGGCTTGCGATTGGCTGACCACATGGATCAGGCTGACTAAAGCCCCCGTTTCAGCAGCGATCGCACTAGCAATCTCAACCGCATTGAGGCTAGCCCGAGAGCCCACCGTGGGCACCAAAATATGGCGAATCGGCTGCACCGGAATCGAGCAAAAATCGCCCTGAGGAGCGGGCACGTTAGATTTGACGATCATTGTAGAGCAGGGCGCTTCCTGCACAATGCGATCGACTAAGACATTAAATAGCGCTCCGCCAAAGCCTTGCCGCTCGCTGGCCCCCATCACAATCAGGTCATAGCCCCGGCGCGATTCCTTGAGGATCACCTCGGCGCGATCGCTGCCATAGTTAACCTTCGTCTGCACCTTTGTGTGTAGCTTGGTCTGGGCCTTATCGCGGCCCCGTTTCATCGCTTCGGCCACTACAGAAAAGGCTTCTTCCCGCTCTCCACTGCTGGGGCTTTCTTCAGCATGGGGGCGATCGCCGCCTGGGGTCTCCTCGCCTGACGCAAACAGCACACACACTTCCAAAGGCTGACGCTGGGCCAGATGGCCGACCAGTTGGGCCGCCATTTGCACATTCGTGCCCCCCCGGCTGGGGATCAACACCCGCCGGATCTGGTGCACAAAACTTTGGCTTTGCTCTGCTTCCTGCTGCAATCGGCTGGCTTCCTCCTCTCCAATCACCACATGGGAGAGCGTCCAGCGCAGCAAGGGTGGAGCCATCAGCGACGTGACAATCGCCACCATGACGATAATGGAGTACATCGGCGGGTTAAGCACGCCCAGCGACAGCCCAATCGTCGCCACAATAATTTCCATCGCCCCGCGAGCATTCATGCCCGCGCCCATGGCCAAACTTTCCCAATGGCTGAGTTTCCCTAGCCGCGCCCCCATATAGGCCCCAGCAAACTTGCCAAAGCAGGCCACGGCCAGCACCAATAGCCCAATCAGAAACGTCTGCGGCACAAACAGCTGCACCAAGTTAACCTTTAACCCAGCCGAGGCAAAAAAAATCGGAGCCAGAAACCCGGCTGTAATCATTTCTAAGGTGTGCCCAGCCTCTCGGTGAAACCGCCGCGACTGCGCCGCCAAGATCCCCACCGCAAAAGCCCCCAGCACGGCCTCCACACCCAAGGCATGGGTCAGCGACGCCGCCCCCAACGCCAAAATGATCAGCGTCGACAGGCTGGCCGTTGCCCCACCAATATTTTCATCGACCCACCAAAAAATGCGATCGACTAGGGGCCGCCCAATCGTCAGCGCCGCGCCAATAAACAACAGAGCGCTCAGCACCGATTGCACCAAATTCAGTGCATTAAACGAACCGCTGGTGACCAACCCTGACACCACCGACAGCAAAATCCAGCCGATAGTGTCATCCGTCATCCCCGCCGCCAAAATCACCTGCCCAATATCGCGACGAATCAGGCGCAGATCCATTAGCACCTTGGCAATCACGGGCACCGCCGAAATGCTCATGGCCGTGGCAATAAATAGGCTAAAGATCAGACGATGCGCCGGGTTGACCAAAAAATCATCGGGCAGCGCAATCCCTAGCCCAAACCCTGTGATAAACGGCACCACAATGCCGCCCAGGGAAATCACCAGCGCTGTTTTTCCCTTACGCACAATCAGGTTGAGATCGGTCTCTAACCCCGTCACGATCAGCAAAAACAGCACCCCAATCCAAGCCTCTGCCGACAGCAGGTTCGACTGGGTTTGATCTTTGGGAAACAGGCTAGCTTGCAAACCCGGCAACAATAGCCCAAACACCGACGGCCCCAAGATCACCCCCGCCAGCAGTTCGCCGACGACCGGCGGCAGGTTAATCCGCCGCATCAGCTCGCCCAATCCCCGCGCTGCCAGCAGCAGCAGCGCCAGTTGCAGCAACAGCAGCAGCAGCTCATGGTGGCTGAGCGGCTGGATAATCCTCGCCGGGGCAGTCGTCTCGGCCAACACGAGGCTTGATTGGGCGGCAAGCAACTGAGAGTAAACGCAGATTAAATGCACAATAGCCACAACAAGGGTTCAGCTACAATCTACCGTCTCTGCTTTGAAGACGTATAGTAGGTTGACCAGGATCTAAACCCCTCACCGCGATCGCTAATCGCCAAAAATAGCCAGCCAAATCGGTAAGGTAAACAGCAACCCAACCGTGCCAGTAGCCAGGGCCGTAGCCGCCAGATCGCGATCGAGGTCGTAAGCTTCTGCTAGCACCAGAGTGGCAAAAGCAGGGGGCATCGCCATTTGCAGCACAATAATCAGCTTCGGTGCGCCCGTCACGCCCACCAGCGTCAGCAGCGTGCCCAGCAGCAGCGGCACCACAACCATTTTGAGCCCCAAACTAAAGGCCGCCTGATGGATTTTTTGCCAAGATGACACTTGGCTGAGACGCATCCCAATCAGCAGCAGCGACAGGGCAATAATCGTCCAGGCGCTGCCCCGCATCACCGTCTCAACCGACTCTGGCAGCGCCACTTGGCGAAACCCAAACCCGACCACAAAACTGCACAGCCCCGGATTGGTCAGGATAGTCCAGGCCGTAGCGCGCAGAGACGGAGGGCGATCGCCCCCCAACCGACTGGCGATCGCCACACCGAGCCCATAGGCCCCGAGGGTGCTACCCAGAGTGTCGTAAAACAACGCCCAAGCAAAATACTGCGGCCCCACCAGGGCCAGCGCCACCGGATACCCCAGATAGCCCGTATTACCCACCATCGCGGCCAGCACAAAGCTGCCCTGCGTCGCTTTGCGGTCTAACCCGTGGGGCAGAAATGCCCTGGCCCATTGCCACCGACGCGATCGCTGATCTGTAGGCTGCAAATCTGGTGGCTGTAGATCCTGCGAATGTAAATCCGGTGGCTGCAAATCCGGTGGCTGTAATTCCTGCAAATCCCGCTGCCGCGCATACCGATCGATCCTCAGGCACAGCCAGCTCAAGCCAGCCCCCAGAGCGATCGCCAGCCAGGCGATCGCCGGAGCCAGCCAGATCGACGCCGACAGATCCGCCTGCCGCAAAAACGTCACAATGCTGATCGGCACCCCCACCCAAAACAAAAACTTACCCAACCCATAGGGCACCGATGCCGGCAGCCTGCGCCCCAATAGCGTCCCCAATCCAACCCATAGGATTAAAGAAACATAGAGCGTCAACAAAGAACGGCCTGCATCGGGCATCGGCAATCGGGATGGAGTAGACACTGGGGCAAGGCGATCGCTTGACTGGGGGCAGCATTGCCAGCAGTGTTTTAGAGCACTTACCAGCCTAATATAGCGTTGGTCAGATCGCGTCATAGACATCACCGCCGATAGCAATGCCGCCCCATTAGCCCCATTAGCGCTGCAATATCCCGGCCAGAGTGGGTGGCACGGTAGGACGTTGGTTAAACCGATCGAGCCAGGCGGCTGTTTTGGGCCGGGCTTTGATTAAGTCCATACCTTCTGGCGTGATGCTGACGTAATAGACCATACAGCCAGCGAGAATGTCGGCCAAACTAAAGGACTCGCCCACCAAAAAGGTATCGCCCAGCTCCTGCTCTAGCACATCCAGCGGCAGGGCGATCGCCTCCACAGCGCTGGCCACGACGGCTTCATCGGCTTCCTTGCCCATGATCGGAAACATGGTGCGCTGCAAAAATAGCTGCATCACCCCAAAGGGATAGAGGTAGTGGGCGGCAATACCCATCCACTTGCGCATCTGCGCCCGTGGCTTGGGTGCAGTGGGTTGCAGCGCTACGCCCCCAAAGGCCTCGTCAATGTAGCCCAAAATCGCCGGGGTTTCATAGAGCGTAAACGTTTCGTGCTGCAAGACAGGCATTTTGCGAAAGGGATTGAGCTTCGCGTATTCCTCTGTGGCGAGATGATCAAAGCCAATTTCGTGGAAGTGGTATTCCACTCCTTTTTCTAGCAGGGCAATGCGTGCGGCGCGCACATAGGGGCTTACTGGAAAACCGTGCAATATCAATTCACCTAGGGCTAGTTCACTCATGACTGGTTCACCTATGGTTGGTTTTGGAGATAGGAGATTGTTTTCTTGAATGAGTATTCAATTTGAATGCTCATTCAAGATAGCCCTAAATTCATCGACCTGTCAATCTAGGTGACACATTAAGCGTGCCGTGAGTGCGCACCTGTATAGTCGCTGGATTAGAACCTAGGGTTTGAGCAGGGCGATCGCCCCTTGGGCGATGCTGTGGAGGGTTTGGCGATCGCGCCGCATTCGGGCTACGGCTAACATACCTACCACCAGCCCCAGCAGGGATTTGGCCGTAGACTCGACCTCAAACGTAGCGGGCAAGCTGCCGTCTAGTTTGGCCTGATGCAAATTTTGCCGGAAGAAGGTTTCGATTTCGTCGAGTCGATCTTCGATTATGGCCAAGGTGCTTGGCGAATGGGCATCGCGCTCGATAGCAGTATTGACAATCAAACAGCCCTTTTGGGTGGGGTCGTTGCTCATGGCTTGGGCTAAATAGTCAAACCACTGCTGGATGCACTCTAGGGGCGGGCGATGCCGCGGCATCGAGGCCCGAAAAAAGTCTTGGGTATACTTGCGCAGGGCCTGCTGAAATAGCTTTTCTTTATCGCCAAACGCGCCATACAGGCTGCCCGGCTGCACGCCTGTGGCCTGCACGACGTCTTTCATGGAAGTGTTGCTGTAGCCCCGCTGCCAAAACAGGTCGAGGGCGATCGCCAATACCTGATCGGTATCAAATTCTCGTTGTCGAACCACAAGTCGAACCCCAAAACTGATCTAGCAATAACCGGCAAGGTGCAACATGCGCTAAATTCTAACGTCGCCTAGATTTTAGCTTGGTCTAAACTTTGTCTAAATTATAAATATTTTTTGAGCGATCGATCAAGTATACGGCAGAGGCGGCAGAGCGATCGCCCTGCCGCCTCTGCCGCCCCTACCGCTAGTGGTTATCCTCAACTGCTCGATTGAGACAAACCTAGGAGCCCGAACAATTTGGTTTGTTTGAATCCACGACCTTAGTGGGCTTTTGCATGGGAGCGTGCAGGCGATCGCGGATTCAGTGTAAGCACCGCACAGGACGCATGATGCAAGACATAGTTACTGACGCTCCCCAAGAGCAGTTCGTTCACGCCTGTATGCCCTCGACGCCCCATCAGAATTAAATCTGCATCCCAATTCTTCGCAAATTCGCAGATAGCTTTGCCGGGATTGCCATAGGCCTGACTGAAGTCAACGCTGACACCTGCCGCCTTTGCCGTGTCAACATCGGATTGTAAATGCTGCAAACTCCAATTTTTGAATTCGTTCCATTCGCGATGGAAAAGTTCGAGACGCTCTTGCGGCAACGACAGATAATACCCCTCTGTGTACAAAGACATCTGTTGTCCTGCCACGTTTTCAGGCGGTAGAACGTGGATCAACATCAACTGGGCACCCGTAGCTTTTGCCAACGAAACGGCTTCTTCAAAGACCAAACTGGAGGACTCTGTACGGTCTAATGCAACAACAACTTTATGAAACATATCAACTTTTCTACCTTCTCTAAACAGCTAGCTAGCAGCACGAATCTAAGCGACACCAAACCGTCTATTGCTGACAGCGCACTAGCTATGAGTCGCTAGAAGGCGTAGATACAAGCAGGCGTTTCTGCTGCATGGTGGTGAATATAATGCACACCAAAAGAATAGACAAAAGCACGATCGAGGAACCAATCGTTCCGAAGGCTAGACCTCCTTTCTCGTGGGTTTTGGTCAAAATATCGCCAAAGGTTGCACCAAACGGTCGGGTTAACACAAACGCAATCCAAAACAACGCGACTTGGGAAATCTGCGTAAAATAATGGGCGGCTAAGGTTAAAGCGAGTAAAGCAGAAATAAGGAGTGCTCCTCCGAAAAATCCTAGCCCGGAAGTATCGGCAAGAAAGTCACCCAAGGCCGTCCCCAATGTGTTGGAAAATAGAATGGCAGTCCAGTAAATCAACTCGACTTTTGGTGTTTTGATATCGGTCACGGATAAAGAACCGATGCTGAATCGCCAGATCGCTAAAGTAATCAACAAAATGGTCAATAAAATGGACGCGCCCAGCGGATAACCCAGCTTTAAGGTGCGATCGATGAAGTCAGACATGGTGGTGCCTGCCGTGCTGGTTGAAAGGATGACAGTCCAATAAAGCAATGGGTTATATCGGTTAGAAACCAGTTGAGTCACAAGAGTGGCTAAGAATATGCCAACCAATATGATGGAGCTAACCGCATAGCCCACATTCAGCGTCATCGATAGCAGATCTCCTGCGGTTTCTCCTAGGGTGGTGGCGCAGATCTTCATGATCCAAAAGAATGCTGTGATAGCTGGAAGTTTGCTCATTGTGCTCATTTCTGTTCCTGCAAATTGTTAGAAAAACCAAGCCTCAGCGACTCTGAAAAAATCTTGCCGATTACTAATCTTGCCGATTGATATTTATGGAGTGCACCCCTGATATTTTTTGGCATGGCAACATGGCAAGCCCCCAAATCGGTCAGCAAAATGACACGAAATCGGATGACAATTTGCTCATGCCTAAACTACTCAAAGGAGTAATTAGCAGCAATTTCACTTCAGTTTTCGTCGCTTGAAGCCCTTTGAGGTTGGTGTATGCCCATACACTAAAAAAAGAATGTCAAGAACTTGGAAAGATGGCCGATTGGGAGCAAATCAGGTTCCCTGACCAATGTTTACCCCTTCATCCGCGTTTCTCTCTCAGGGTGCACTAATCCCTCTGCACACCCCCACTTCTGCTCAGGGGCACTGTTAGACTAGTTTGGATAGTTGGGTGGCGGGCTCGTGCTTCCTGGCGGTTAGCTATTCGTCACTAGCCATTAGGCATTCGTCATTGGTCTTCATGGAATCCTACTGTCTCGATGTGGAAATCAACTCAGGGGCGATCGCCCTGGCAGACTCAGTGGCAGACTCAGTGGCGGAGTCTAGAATGCTCTATGGTGAGTTGAGCGGCGGCGAGTTGAGCGGCGCGGCGGGCTGGGTCGAGGCGCTGGTCGATTGTCCGGGGGCGCAGGGTCTCTATACCTATCGCGTTCCGGCGGATCTCGATGTGCAGCCGGGCGATATTTTGAGTGTGCCGTTTGGGTCGCAGCAGGTGGGCGCGGTGGCGGTGCGATGCCTAGAGCAATTGCCAGAGGGGTTGGAAGAAGCCGCGATTCGGGCGGTGGAAGATCGGGTTAGCCGCCGCTTTTTTCCGCCGACCTATTGGGGGTTGTTGCAGCAGGTGGCCAACTATTACTGCACGCCGCTGATGCAGGTGCTGAGAGTGGCGCTGCCGCCGGGGCTGTTGGGGCGATCGCAGCGGCGAATTCGGCTGAAGCCGGAGGCCATTCCCCCCGGTGCGGAGGCTTTTTTGCAGCCGGCCGCGCTGACCTTATTAACCCGACTGCGATCGCAAAAGACCGGTGACTATACGTGGCAATATCTCCAGCGCAAGGTGCGGGGCGCG
>DATNOW010000784.1:0-3737 GCA_036703515.1 Chroococcidiopsis sp. | reverse complement strand
ATAATTCCAGAGCAAGCCGCCATCTACAAAGAAAGTGGTTCCAGTGACATAATCCGACTCAGCGGAAGCCAAAAATGCGACCATTGAGGCGACATCTCCCGGTTTTCCTAAGCGACCCAAAGGAATGTTGCTGAGCAATGCTCCTAACTTGTCGGGATCGTTTAACAGCTTAGTGTTGATCGGAGTTTCGATCGCCCCTGGAGCCACGTTATTAATCGTGATCCCCAGAGGAGCCAGTTCGACGGAGAGATTGCGCGTCAACATCTTTAAGCCACCCTTGCTGGCACAGTAAGCCGCAAAGTGAGGGAACGGCAGCTCCTCATGCACCGAGCTAATGTTGATCACTTTTCCCGGTTGTTTGACCGCCATCCGATGTTTAACAAACGCCTGGGTGGCAAAAAACACCCCTTTCAAATTCACATTCATTACCGCATCGTAATCGGCTTCCGTCACATTCCAGAAGTCAGCGTTTTTCTCGACGCCTGCATTGTTAACGAGAATGTCTAGATTGCCAAAATGGCTCACGCTATCGGCAATCATGCGTTCTACATTCGCCACTGTTCCGGTGTCTGCCTGGATTGTAAAGCCATCCACTGCATGACACATTCCCCCTGCCGCTTTAACTTTAGACAGTGTCTCTTCCGCTCCTTCTGGGTGAGAGCGATAGTTGATCACCACATTTGCGCCTTCCTGCGCTAACCGAATGGCGATCGCCTGTCCAATTCCCTGACTGCTGCCAGTGACCAGTGCTACTTTGCCTTCTAGCTTCATCGTTTTAGTTTCCAATAAAATAGACTGAATCGGCAGGCTTTCTAGGCAAAAGTTTGTTGCGGCGCGACAGTGCTACACCGCCAATAAACTTCTGCTAGAGTCTAATTATCGAAGCAGAGCTTTTAAGCCTAGATTGGGAAATAAACCACTTTTAACGACAAATTGTACCCAGGCAGTGGCTAGGGTTTCTAAACTGCGTGACGTGATCAATCCGCCAGCATCGATCGCATTATAGCCACATTCTTCAATTAGTTGAGCGGCGATCGCCTTCGCTTTTATATTATCTCTGCAATAAAAAATGTGGGGCGTTCATTCCCAAACTGGCGTGATTCTGATGCCAGAATTTCAGCAAACGTGATGTTGAATGCCTCTACTACGTTCGCCCCCGATGCAAGCTGCGCCAGTCGTTCAGCGACTGAAGTTTTGAGATCGGTTGCAATACCAATAGTCTGTCCGCTGAAATCTGGCTTTAAGCCACTCATGCAGGTAGTGACCGTTTTGTTTTCTAATGAACCGATCGCACTGAGCACTTCTTCTAAAATAAAGAACTGCCAGCAAAATCACATCGCTCGATTCTGCCGCTTGCTGAGATGTGCCGACCCGCGCGTTTGCCCCTGCGGTAGAGGCGATCGCTTCCAATTTGGCTGGATCGCGATTCACCCGCAGTACGTTGGGCAATTCCGCCAATGCTTCTGCGCGGGTAATCCATCCCTGACAGACCGGAGAGTTTTCCCATTCTTGCAGATGGGTGGGGGTATCGAATCGCATAATTAGCTGCCACCGCTCCATTTTGCCCCAATCGTTTCGCGATCGCCTCCCCAATTAAGTGAATGAGAGCGCCAGGTGCTGGAATTATTGGCAACCGGAAAGAATAATAGAGCAATCGGTGAGGCTTTAGGAATTACAGAACACACCAACCGCTTTCACATTACGAACCTGATTACCAAGCTGGGAGCCAGCGATCGCACCGATGCGTTAGTGATTGCCATGCGGCGAGGCCTAATTCACTTCTAGCCGACTTGACAGGTCTTAAAGTTTTCGTTACGCTACTTACTATAAGTTAAGTAAGTTTATGGTTCGAGAGCGTGAACGCTAAGGCAAAATCTGGAGATTCGCGGGAGCAACTGCTGAAGTTGGCCGAAGCTCTATTTGGTGAGCGCGGCTATACATCCGTTACCTTGCGAGATATTGCAGATGCCTTTAAGGTGCGTCAGGCTGCCCTTTACTACCATTTTCCAGGCGGTAAAGAAGAGTTGTTTGTTGAGGTGATTAAACGCAGTCTCATGCGACACCGCGACGGTTTAAATCGTGCTATTTCCCAGGCAGAGCCTAATCTTTCTAGCCAGCTCAATCAGATGGCAGATTGGTTATTAGCCCAGCCTCCGCTTGACATGACTCGCTTAGCGCGATCGGATCTGCCAGCCCTTTCTCAAGACCACGCTCAAACTCTGATGGCGTTAGGGGATGTTTCTCTCGTAGAGCCGATTCAGAACGTTCTGGCACAGGCCTATGAGAATGGAGAAATTCGCTTGGTGGATGCCAAACTGATGGCGACGATGTTTCTATCGCTGATCGATACGGCCCATGACATGCATCGGTACAAGAATATTCCGAAGCAGGTTTTAGCGAAGGATATGATTGACATCCTGCTGGATGGAATGCGCCGCCGCTAATTTTTTTGTCTGTTCACTTACCTAAAATTAAGTAATCAAATCATCTAGGAGGAATACGGCAATGATGACTTCACAGCGTCGAGTGGCTTTGGTGACAGGTGCGTCCTCTGGCATTGGGCAAGTTACCGCGATCGCCCTCCGATCGGCTGGATTTATCACCTATGCGACCGCCCGAAATCCCCAAGCGCTGAGCGATTTGGCGGCAAAAGGGTGTCATGTTTTGCAACTCGACATTACGGATGAAGCCTCGATGCTGGCGGCAGTGCGATCGATCGAAGCAACCCATGGGGCAATTTCGGTTCTCATTAACAACGCAGGCTACAACCAGATTGGCCCCTTAGAAGAGTTGACGATGGGGGATATCCGTCGCCAGTTTGAAACCAATGTGTTTGGCTTACTGCGGATGTGTCAGCTTGTGCTGCCGGGAATGCGATCGCAGGGCTATGGGCGCATTATCAATGTGGGTTCGATTGGGGGAACCTTCACAACGCCTGGAAATGGGGCTTATCACGCCAGCAAGTATGCCGTTGAGTCATTTACCGATGCCCTGCGGTGTGAAGTCAAGCCTTTTGGAGTGGATGTCGTTTTAATTCAGCCAACCGGAGTGCGAACGCCCTTTGTGGAAAAGCTCTATGCGTTGATGCCCCAAACGGGAAGTGATAGCCCCTACGCCGCCTTTAAGCGCAACATGGAAGTGCAGGTTCAGCAAATGTTTGCAGAGAATGCCTGGGGTATTTTAACGCCCGAAGAGGTTGCCAAGGTAATTGTTCAAGCCACGCTTGTCCGTCGTCCCCAGACTCGTTACCAGGTCGGATTGGGCGGCAAGATCTTCTTCTGGGTTCGGCGTCTGCTGCCCGATCGCGCCTGGGATGCGCTGATGGCTCGGATGTTTCCCACGGGTGAGATCCCCAGCCCCAAAAATCGTCGCATTGCGACCTCCGTTCGAGATCTGAGCGCACTGAAGTGATGGAAATTGGGGTGTCGGTTTTGTGCGATCGCATCACTCCAAGATGTGTTTCAAATTAGGTTCGTTAAGACTGCAATTGTTCATTGCAAGATGACGTTGATTCGTTATGAACATTGATTTACTGATTCGTAATTTCTACAGTGATTTGAGTCGTGATCTACTCATCTACATGGGTGCTGTAGCGGTTGCCGCCCTTGTTAGCTGGGGGATCGGGTTTAGTCAATCGGTTAAACATCGACGCGCCTGGTTAGCGGCTGCGATCGTTCTAACAGTCATTGGCGGTAGTTTGATTGGGGCAGCCTACAGCTATCGGATGGGCATTCCAG
>DATNOW010000783.1:0-2895 GCA_036703515.1 Chroococcidiopsis sp. | reverse complement strand
AGCATTTCATCCGTCGTGTGCATGAAGGGCGGACGCTGGTTTCCCCCCGCATCGTCATCGGCATTCCTAGTGGTGTTACTGGGGTTGAGCGCAGGGCTGTGATGGAAGCCGCCTCTCAGGCCGGTGCGCGTGATGTTTATCTGATTGACGAGCCGGTAGCGGCCGCGATTGGAGCCGGGTTGCCGGTGGCTGAGCCTACAGGCAATATGATTATCGACATCGGGGGTGGCACGACCGAAGTTGCCGTTCTGAGCTTGCAAGGCACGGTGCTGAGTGAGTCGGTGCGGGTCGCGGGTGATGAGCTGAGTGAAGCGATCGCCCAGTACATGAAAAAAGTGCATAACCTCGTCATTGGGGAACGCACAGCCGAAGAAATCAAAATTTTAATCGGATCGGCTTACCCCTCCGATGAAGACGATGAAATGATGATGGACGTGCGCGGTTTGCACCTGCTGTCGGGTCTGCCCCGTACGGTCACGGTCAAGAGTGCAGAGATTCGCGAAGCGATGTCAGAACCGCTATCGGTAATCATCGAAGCGGTGAAGCGCACCCTAGAGCGCACGCCTCCTGAACTGGCGGCTGACATCATCGACCGCGGCATCATGCTGGCGGGCGGTGGCGCATTGCTGAAGGGTCTAGATACTCTGATTAGCCATGAAACTGGCATTGTGGTGCATGTTGCGGCCGATCCTCTCAGCTGTGTAGTGTTGGGCACCGGACGCGTGCTAGAAAACTTCAAGCAGCTAGAGCGCGTGTTTAGCGGGCGTTCTCGCAACATGTAGTCGTAGTGGCTGATAGCGACTGATAGCGACTGATAGCAACTAACATGGGCAGGGTCGAGACAGAGGGCAGTGGCCAGGGCGCGATCGCAGGTGGCGATCGCCACCTCAACTGCTCTTGTCTCCACTGCCCAAACAACGTGAGTTGAACTGCTGGCCTGTAGTACTGAGCGTGACTTGTTTGACACAGCTCAACGTGGAAATCGGATGAACAGATGTTTACAGTACGCCGCTGGTGGGACAAATACGGCTTAAGAATTGGGTTGGTCAGTTTAGCACTGGGCACGGCATGGACATTGCGGGTAACCCAAGGCGCACCAGTCATCGAAGTCTACCGATGGGTAGTCAGCCCATTTCAGGGAGCTGCGTCGAGCCAGAGAGATATTTTAGAAAACGCGCAGGTTGAAGAGCTGCAGAATCGGTTGACAGAGCTAGAAGCTGAAAACCGAGAGCTGCGCCGATTGCTCGATTACTCAGCCGCCAGCCCGCAGAAGGGACTGATAACGCCGGTGATTGGGCGCAGCGCCGATCATTGGTGGCAGCAGATTACCCTCGGACGGGGTAGCCGTGACGGCATTAAGGTCGGTGATGTTGTTTCAGGCACGGGCGGTATTGTAGGGCGGGTAGTGCAGGTAACGCCGAATACAAGCCGCGTCTTGCTGATTAGCGATCCCAGTAGTCAAGTTGGGGTGACGATTAGCCGCTCGCGCTATATGGGCTCTCTGCGTGGCCAGGCCCAAAATCGCGCCATCCTAGAATTTTTTGATAAAGTGCCCGATGTCCGTCCGGGAGACGTGGTCTCGACCTCCGACTATAGCCAGCTTTATCCGGCGGGTTTGCCCATTGGCCGGGTTGAGTCCGTCAATCTTAATAAAACACCTGCCCCTGAAGCCATCATCGAACTAACCGCCCCGATCAGCTATCTGGAATGGGTGGTTGTGTCGTCAGGTACTGCATTGCCTAGAGAAGAGAACGGTGGGCAGAGCGACAATCCGCCATCGAGGAATCGCACCAATAGCCCGACGGATGAATCGGGCAGCAATTCTGGTAACCCGTAAATCGCTGTTTCTGCCGAGAACTGGCTAAACTCACGCCCATTTACCGCGAATCGCCCGCTGTATCGCCGCCAAAACCCATGTTCGTAGGCAAGGGAGCATGACCCGTGTTAGACAGCGTATCTAAGCTCAGCCCGTTTGGGCGTCAAATTGTCAACTGTGTAGTTACAGTGGCGTCGGTGCTGCTGTGCCTGTTTATCTTGCCCACACGATTTCCGGGGATGGAACTGCTGGGTGTAGCGCCCAACTGGCTGTTGATTTGGGTCGTGGCCTGGAGCGTTAAACGGGCAGCCTGGCAGGGGGCGATCGCCGGCCTGTGCCTGGGGATGATTCAAGACGGTATGACCTTTCCGCAGCCCTCCCACGCGCTGGGTTTGGCCATTGTTGGGGTACTGACAGCACGCCTGCAAAAGCAGCGGTATATCCAAGAAGATTTTATTTCGGTGGCGCTGATTGTCTTTGGGATGGCTGTCGTGGCTGAAACCATTACGGCACTTCAGTTTAGCGCTCTCAACTTTACTACCAATGTCACCCCAAACCGCACCTTGACCGAGATCTGGCTGTATCATCAGCGGATTGCCTTAAGCTCGGCCATTTTGAGCAGTCTCTGGGCACCCGCCATTTACTATCCGCTCAACCGCTGGTGGGAGCGCGTTACCGTAGCCGAACAAGTTTAGGTTTGCGCCCCTGTGCAACTCCCATCGTCGCCGCCCGAAGCTGAAATCATCTCGGGGAACAAGAGTGCGATCGCCAATCTGATCTACGCTAGTGTCAACAAAGCAGGTGGGTTGGCTATGCGACGGTTTATTCTGGCGGTGTTGAGCGTTTGTTTGGTGGCGTTAGCGGGGTGTCAGTCAAGCCCGAACCCGTCTGGGCTTAACTCCGCTGGCGATGTGATTCACCTGACCCTCTGGCATGGGGTAAACCCGCCACCCAACCGAGATGTGCTGCAAACCCTCGTCGATCGGTTTAACCAGACCCATCCCACCATTCAGGTTGAGTCGCTGTATGTGGGGCAAGGAGATCAGCAGCCACCCAAGATTTTGGCGGCAGTGGTGGGT
>DATNOW010000782.1:0-2171 GCA_036703515.1 Chroococcidiopsis sp. | reverse complement strand
TGTCCACAAACTCGGGCGACAGCTTCATATCGAGATCGCGATGTTCGGGTAGCGTAATCGGCACCTCAACTTTCAGTTCACCCGGCCGGGTGCTCATCACATACACCCGCTGCGACAAAAAGATCGCCTCTTCCACGTCATGGGTGATCATCAAGACCGTCGTGTGGGTCTTTTCCCATAGATCGAGCAAGAACTGCTGCATTTGCTCCTTGGTTTGGGCATCAAGGGCACCAAAGGGTTCGTCCATCAGCAGCACCTCTGGCTCATTGGCCAAGGCGCGGGCGATCGCCACTCGTTGCTTCATGCCGCCCGAAAGCTGCTTGGGGTAAGCATTGGCAAACTGAGTCAAGCCCACCACATCGATGTAGTAAGAAACGCGCTGGCGCTGCTCTTCCTTGGGCATTTTGCGAAACTGGAGCCCAAACGCCACGTTTTGAGCCACCGTCAGCCACGGATATAGGGTGTAACCCTGAAACACCATACCCCGGTCGGCACCAGGCCCTTTGACCACTTCACCGTCTACCAAAACCTGCCCCGACGATGGCGTCGCTAACCCCGCCGCGATATTAAGCAGGGTCGATTTGCCACAGCCTGATGCACCCACCAAACAGACAAATTCTCGGGGATAGAGCTTAAAGTTGATGTCTTTTAATACCGTGAGCTGCTTGCCCTGCACTGAGAAGGTCTTGTATAGACCGCGCACTTCCATTTTGGGCTGATCCGTGGAACGGGGTGCTCTTAAACTATCCACAACTTGAGTTCCAACTTGAGTTCCTTGGCCCCGCAAATCGCTGAGTGGGTGAGTGTCTATCATGACAGGCAGCCTGGTTGCCTAACAACCAAATCATAAGGGTATTTACCATAGTTAATCGAAAGCAAGGGACTGGAACAGTGGGCAGCTATACAGAACCAAGGTTCCCTAGACAACGACCGATAGGTGCATTAGCGCTGTCCAAAATGCACACTATTGCGATCGCTTCTTATGTTAAGCACTAAGGGGGTAAACGCACCCGCGCGCTAGGGCGATCGCCGCGCCGGTTGATCCCCTAGGTTTACCGATTTTTTACTACATAGCTTGACTGGATTGTGACTCGATTATGACTGACCTGCTGACTCCCGACCTGCAAACCCTCAAAGCCACCTTAGAAGGCAAAGGGGTGAAATATGCCCTGGCTAGTTTTGTCGACATCCACGGCATGTGTAAGGCCAAAACCGTGCCGCTCAGCCATTTTGGGCAGATGATGGGCGGGTCAGAGCTATTTACCGGGGCTGCGCTAGACGGGGTGCCGCAGTCGGTCAGCGATGAAGAAGTGTCGGCCCACCCCGACCCCGACTCGGCCACAATCTTGCCTTGGAACCCTGAACTCGTCTGGTTTGCCAGCGATCTTTATCTAGAGGGCAAACCGTTTGAGGCCTGCTGTCGGGGCATCCTCAAGCGAGTGCTTGAGCAAGCGGCGGCCATGGGGTTTCGGTTTAATCTGGGCATCGAAACCGAATTTTTTATTCTCAAAGAGGGCGCAGACGGCAAACCCATACCCGTGAGCGATCGCGACACCCTCGACAAACCCTGCTATGACCTGCAAGGGCTGCTCGACAACTATGGCTGGGTGAGCGAAATCGTCGAGGCCATGAACAACATGGGCTGGGATGTTTATTCCTTTGACCACGAAGACGGCAACGGCCAGTTTGAAACCGACTTTGCCTACTGCGACGCGCTGCAAATGGCCGATCGGCTCACTTTCTTTCGCCTGATGGTCAAAGAGATTGCCCGCAAACACGGGTTTTTCGCCACCTTTATGCCCAAACCCTTTGTCAACCGCACGGGCAGCGGCGCGCACTACAATATGTCGCTGGCGGATTTGACGACAGGCACCAACCTATTTGTCGACAAAGATGATCCCCGTCAGTGCGGTCTATCGACCTTGGGCTATCAGTTTATCAGCGGCGTCTTGCGCCACGCCCCGGCGATCTGCGCCGTGATTGCACCTACGGTCAATAGCTACAAGCGTCTGGTAGCTAGGGGCAGCATGTCGGGCTTTACCTGGGCCCCGGTCTACATTTGCTATGGCAACAACAACCGCACCAATATGCTGCGGATTCCCCTCGGTGGCGGACGGGTCGAATGCCGCGCGGCCGACATTTCCACCAACCTCTATCTGGGGGCAGCGATG
>DATNOW010000781.1:0-3728 GCA_036703515.1 Chroococcidiopsis sp. | reverse complement strand
CCATGGCCGAGTCGAGATCGCCGCGCCCGCGAATGAAAGGATATTTGGCGTTTTCGCCTTTGCCAAAGTAGGGCAAAATCGCCGCGTCGGGTTCGACAGGGCGATCGGGGGCAAAGGGAATGCCGTCATCATCTACGACTTCGACGATCGCTTCGGTCACGGTGTCGCCACGGGTCGTGCCATTGCGGGTGGTGCCGTTGCGGGTGGGCTGTTGGCTGACGAGGGCCGCCTCTGAGAAGCCGATCACCCGGGCCGGAATGGTGCCGGTGACTTCGACTTGGGGATCGGCTACGCCGTTGAGGGAGAGGCGGCTGGCCACGGGCTGGTTGGCGATCGCCCCACCCCCGCTCACCAACCACAGGCGATCGCGCTCTAGCTGCGTCAGGGGAGTGATCCCGGGTGGTAGGTTGCAGACCACGGCCGACTCTTGCACGGTCTGGGCCAGGTCTTTGAGGTTGGCATCGCCATCGGCGCGACGGTGGATTTCTTCGCCCAGCAGGTCAAAGGCTTCGATCAGCGAACAGCGGTTGCGATAGTAGGCCGCCACCTGTGGTTCGGCCTCCAGCATCGTCAAAAAATCTAAGGCTGGGATAACCAAGCAGATACTCTCAATCGAGGCGATCGCCGTCTCGCAGGGAATGCCGCGCACTAGCCCAACCCAGCCCAGCACGTCTCCTGGGCGCATGAGCTTGAGCGTGATCGGGCGCTGCGTGCGGGGATCATAGCCCAGCAGGCGCATTTGCCCCTCATACACAATGTTGAGCTGTGCTGGCATCTTGTCGCGCACCAGCACCGCCTGCCCCATGCGGTAGCGCAAGAGCTGGCAGCGATCGGCAAACTTCGCAAGGGCAGCGGGCGACAGTTTGTCAAACGGCGCAATGGTCGATAAAAATTCTTGAATCGTGGATTTTGTATAGGTCATGATAGTGTTGATGTCGCCGCAGGATCAGGAGAAGAAGCGTCGCTCAGTTGGACGAGCTGCTCTTGCAGCCAGGTTTCAAACAGTTCATTTAATAGGCGACGGCGCATGGCGTCGTCGAGCTGGGCTGGCACAAACCGCTCTAGCCGCACGATCACCATCCAGTCGCCGATCCGCGTCGGTGGGATCAGCTGCCCTGGCTGGCTAATGGTCAAAATCTGCGCCAGGGTAGGGTGGGGCACACTGAGTTCAACTGGGCCAATCAGCCCGTCAGTTTGGGCTTCGGGCCCTTCCGAGTAGGTGCGGGCCAGCTCTGAAAACGACTGCTCACCTTCGAGCACCCGGAAGTAAAGCTCTTGGGCCAAGCCCAAATCTTTGACCCGAATCAAGGAATAAATCGCTTTGTCGAGTCGTCCTTTGCGGTTTAAGAAATAGGACTCGATTTTGTGCCCCCAAGTGGCGTGCTTGTATTTATCAATCTTGAGGTCGCGCACCGCGAGCTGATCGAGCTGCTGGGCGGTCATGCCATACTGACGTTGCCACTCGTCGCGGGTTTCGTCGGAGTTAATTTCGTTTTTTTGATAAAACTCTTGCTGGGCAGCGGCTAGCTCTTCATCGGTGTAGAGAGCATGGGTGGCCGAGCGCTCCCATTCGCCGATAGCTTGGTCGATTAGCACCTCGCGCAATAGCTGAGGCAACATCTGATATCCCGCCAGCAGCGGTACAATCTCCTCTGCCTGGATTTGACGTTCACCAATTTGCAACACAACAGCCATTGATCTTCTGCTCGGTGAAATCTATCTAAACGAAATATAGTCTAGCGTTAGCCTTCCCTGAAAACCGCAGTTTTCACAAATTACTACAGGTTTATTTGCACCTTTCCGAGAATTGCAGCCCTTTAATTCGCAGACCTCAGAAGGCCGCTAGCAGAGCGTTGAGGATGGGGGCGGCTCCTTGTCGAATCACGTCGGTGCAGGGTAGCCCGGTTTCTTGCTGTACTTGGGCAATGGCGCGATGGGCGGCATCGTCGTCGAGATGCCCGGTGTTGAGGGCGATCGCCGCGATTTTGGTTGAGGCAAAGGAGCCACCGGCCGCCGCTACGGTTTCATACACCTGAATCACCTTGGTCAACGCTGGAATCGGCACCTCGGGCTGATTGTAGATGCTCGACTGCCCAGCTCGGTGCACCAGCACCAGATGGGTGGGTTGACTGCCGCGCAGCAGCGGCAGTGTCGCCGTGGAGGCCGGGTTCATTAGCGACCCCTGCCCCTCGACGTGCAAAATGTCGTGGTCGTGCCCGTGGCGCAGCACCAACTGCTCGACGGCCCCCGCTGCAAAATCGACCCGGATGGCATCGAGGGGAATGCCGTCATGCCCCAGCATCAGGCCCGTTTGCCCCGTCGCCAAAAAACGCGATCGCAGCCCTCGCGCTTGGCAGGCGCGGTTGAGTTCAAGGCTGGTCGACATTTTGCCGACGCTCATATCGGTGCCGACGGTCAACACCCGCACGCAGGGAAGCGATCGCGCCTTGCCGGTGCCCACCGACAGCCCCTTGGGCTCTTGGCGCACGTCCCAAATCCACTGCCCCGGCTTGACCAGCTGGCTGAGATCAGGATCGGTCGCCATCGCCGTATGCAGCCCGTTAACCACCGATAGCCCGGCCGCTACGGCCTGTTTCACCTCTTGCCACCAGGCGTCGGGCAAAGCTCCACCCGAGGGCGCAATCCCAATCGACAGGACATCGGGGCCATAGGCCAAGGCTTCCTGCACCGACGCCACAATCGGCACATCGCGGTTAATGCCGGTCAGGGCTGGAATTGAGCCGCCTGCACACCGCTGATCGATCACAGCCACGATGGGAATATCGCTATAGCGCAGCAGCGAAAGCCCGGTTTTACCTTTAGAGCTTTGGGTGCCTTCGTGCAAAAGAATCGCAACCCGATTGGTGGCAGTCAGCATAGGTTAGGAAATGAGCTGAGGGAATGAACTGGGTAAACGAACTGGGTGAATAAACCTGGAAATAAACTGGAATTCTAAAAATCAGACTCTACGATAGCAGAGAGTTTTTAAGGCGACGTTAGGCAAGGGTGGGGCATGGGAGAAAGGTTTTGACTAACCGGCAGGGCGCACCACCCCTAGCCCCGGCAAGTCGGTGGGGACAAGCCGCCCGGCTTGCAGCACCGCGCCGCTGAACGGATCATCAACCAAATTGAGATGGCTATCGAGGTCTAGGTGATCGGCAAAGGGGGCCAGGTGGGCGGCAGCGGTATTGGACAGGGCGCTGTCGGAATAGCAGCCAAACATGATCTGCAAGCCGTGGGCGTGGGCGGTATGGATCATCCGCAGGGCTTCGCTCAGCCCGCCTGATTTCATCAGCTTGATGTTGATGCCGTGGACGCGATCGGCCAACCGGGGGATGTCGTGGCTATTAAAGCAGCTTTCATCAACAAAAATTGGCAGAGGTGAGCTGTGATAAAGCTTGGGCAGGTCGTCGTCTTGTTCGGGGGGCAGGGGTTGCTCGATGTAGGTGACGCCTTGATCGGCCAGCCAGCCGGCCATGGCGATCGCATCTTCTAGGTTCCAGCCGCCGTTGGCATCAATGCTGACCTTGGCCCCAGCGGGCGTTTCGCTTAGTACGGCTTGGAGCATGGCCTGATCGGCGGCAATGCCAGCGGGGCTACCCAGCTTAACTTTAACGGCGTTGACGGTGCAGGTTTCTTGCCACAGGCGCAGCCGCTGCTGAGCGGCGGCGGGTGTGCTAATGCCAATGGTGACGGAAGTCGCGACGATCCGATCGCGATCGCCCCCC
>DATNOW010000780.1:0-2928 GCA_036703515.1 Chroococcidiopsis sp. | reverse complement strand
TGGCCGGGATGTGCTGGTGGGCGGTGAAGGGCGCGATATTCTAACCGGTGGTGCCGGTAAGGATGTCTTTACTTTTAATAGCCTCAAGGATGGCGTTGACACCGTCCGCGACTTCAGACTAGCGGATGATGTCTTGGATCTGCGGACGATCTTTAAGCAAGCGGCCTTCCAAGATGCCACGTCGAGCGATCGCCTCAACCAGTTTGTCCAGGTGGTGCAGGTTGGCAGCGACACTCAAGTCAAGATCGACACCGATGGCATCGGTGCAGGTACAGCATTCACTACCCTGGCCGTGCTCAAGAATGTTGTGGCCGATAACCTGACCGGGAAGAACTTTGTGATTGGGTAAGCAGTTCACTGAGCGCTTTAAGTCTAGGCGGCAATAACCAAAAAGGGGAACGCAGCGCGTTCCCCTTTTTGTCACGTTTACTGATTTATAGCGCTTACGGCGTTTGCAACCGATCGGGCACGATATCGATATCTGTTACTGAATAAGGTTGGCCATTCAAGCAATTGCGCAATTCTTGTCTGACTGTCAGCCCGCTGTGCCAGGTGGTATTGGCAACTGACTGACCCTCGATGGCGACATCAAAACTCTGGACATCTTCCATCCCGTCTAGTAATGCATCCATTGTCGGCACGGCAAAAGCAATCACCCCATACGGCAGATCGGGCATGGTGTAATTAAACGCCCGCACTGTTGCTGGGGGATCGTCGTTTTGAGTCAGCGTCACTGTGATAATTTCCATCGCATCTGGCTTTGGAATGGCTTCGGATGCAATGGTTAGCATGGCCCCGTTGTAGTCGCCGCCCGCTCCCGAGAGTGTAATCATAATGGGGGCATGATTGGCGGCTGGATCCATCGATGCCTTAAAAAAGGAGGCCGCACAGTATTCGCCAGGGGCGATCGCCTCTGATGTGGTAGTTGGAAACAGCCTCCAACTGCCAGAAAGGTATCTTAGATAATCTGGATCTTGCAATAGCTCTAGCTGCTGTTGCGCCCTAAGCATGGCATTGGCCGCTTCAAACTCTAATGCCGCTAGCTCAGGGTCGTAATAGCTAGAACTATCGCTAGAACCATAGTCACTGTAACTACTATCCTCTTGATAGCTCTGCTGAGCGTTTGGATCAGGTGCACAAAGCAACACCGATGCAATTCCATATCCGGCTTCGGTGGAGCCCACGACAATTTCTCCCGGCCCTGCATAGGGGCAAGGGTATTGAGCATAGGCCTTTTGGGCAAATATTGGAGCAAATAGGAGCGTGCCAACCGCAAGCGGCACACCCAGTAAGCCAATTTTTCTACACGAGTTTATGGATAAGCGCATCTTGGCAATTTCAAATTAAGTTAAATTACAGCTATTCTCCAGCCAGATATCTCCAGTCAGATATCCCCAGACAAATATTCCTCGGCACGAGAAGTTTTTTCCCGTTTATAGGGTTTAGATAATGCTAAACGCCTGTTAATTTCTGCTGATCAATCCCTATCAATCAATAGAAATTGGTCAATCTTTATGGGGGTACGGGCCGTTGAGACGCAACGACAGCGGTTTTGTTCCTTCTGATGCATTTCTGATGCATTAAGGAATGGAAGTTGAATAAGGTGACATGTTGAGTAGGGGCAGTTTTTGCCCAGATTCTTTCGGACAGCACCTATTGATCGGCGCGCTAACGATTTAAGACGTCATTTCGATGGCTGATAGAACCAACAATTTGCACCACTTCATCAATTAAGGCTTGAGGAACTTCCATCTCAACAAGGGTAGCCACTAAATCCTCGGCGATCGCATCGAAGTGAATATCGGTTAAGCCCATCTCAGAGACTGCCTGCTGATGTGCACTTCGCATGGGGCGACCATTCCAGTGTTCAGCACCACCAAATGCATAGGTCATAAAATCTTTTTGATGCTGCTTTTGTTTTTGCATGTCAGTATGGGCAAAAAAGTGCCGAACCCGCTCATCTGCCAACACCTTTTGATAAAACTTTTCTACCGCTAAATCTACGGCCGCAGCACCACCAAGCCTGTCATACAGCGTTGTACTCATTGAAAATTACTCCTCAATTAGCATTAACTTAAAATATGGCACGAAGCAGACGGAAGGTCTAAATTTTATAGCAGCGTTGCCTAGGGTAGAAAGGATGAACGGCCGAATTTTAATTAAGCGGGCGCTGGTGTTGATGGATGCCGATCGTCCGCCGCTACCCAATGCCGATCTGCTGATTGAGGGCGATCGCATCATGGCGATCGCCCCGGAGTTGAGCACCCCCGACGCTACCGAAATCGACGCCAGCGGCTTACTGATTGCACCGGGGCTGGTTAACGGACATTTTCATTCCCACGAACACTTCCACAAAGGGCGCTACGACAATTTGCCGCTAGAGCTGTGGATGCACTACGTCCGGCCGCCGCTGCCGCCGCCTGCGCTTACCCCCGAGCAGGTTTATTACCGCACCCTGATTGGGGCGATCGAAGCGATTCGCACCGGCACTACTTTTGTGGTCGATGATGTCAACCACGCGCCCTATTTTGATCCAGACTGCATCGCGGCGGTGTTTCGCGCCTACGAAGAGATTGGGCTGCGGGCGCTGGTCAGCGTCAGCCTGTTTGACCAGCCGTTTTACCGTTCGGTGCCGTTTTTTGATGACGAGATGCCCGCTCCCCTGCGGCAGCGGCTCGACCAGCAACGCCCGCCCCAGGCTGCCCAGTTGCTCACCCTGGCCGAACAGCTCGGGCAGGCGCGACGGGGACAGCGGGTGGGGTTTATTGTGGCCCCGTCGGCCCCGCAGCGCTGTAGCGATCGCTTCCTCGTGCAGCTACGACAGCTCGCCGATCGCCACTCCTTGCCAATGATGATGCACCTGCTAGAGACGCGGCTCCAGGCCGTCACCGGGGGAATTTTGTATGGGCAGTCGATGGTGGCCCAGCT
>DATNOW010000779.1:0-2951 GCA_036703515.1 Chroococcidiopsis sp. | reverse complement strand
TTGCTCGATAATGCCGTCAAATCGACCCAAAACGGCACCATTAGTCTCACGGTTTCTCGCACCTCCCGCCGCCTTCCCGTTAGCGCTGCGCCCGCCGACTGGATTAACATCGCCGTGCAGGACACAGGGGCAGGCATTCCCATCGAGCAGCAGGCGCGCTTGTTTGAGGTGTTTACCCAGGCCGATGACTTTAGCACCCGCAACGACAACGGCAGCAGCTTGGGGTTGGCCATTAGCCACCGGTTGGCTCACATGATGGGGGGATATATCGATGTCGTCAGCGCACCCGGGCAGGGCACGACCTTGACCCTGCGCCTGCCGGCCACTGTCATCGCTCGGCCACCCGACCCGACGGTAGCCGTGCCCATGATTGCCCTTAACCCGCGATCGCCGGTCTCCTCTGTTTTACCCAGCCCGGCGGCGCTGCCCCTATCGTCGCCAGAACCAGAGTTGGTGGTGGTGGTGGATGACAGCCCCACCAACCGCGATCGCCTAGTGCAAGCCCTCAACCAGGCCGGAGCCCGAGCCGTGGCCACGTGGTGCGGCAGCGAGGGGCTGCGGCTGGCCCGCGAACTCAGACCCAGCCTGATTACCCTCGACCTCTCGCTGCCCGCACAGGAAGCCTGGTCGGTGTTGACCGCCCTCAAAACCGATCCAGTCTTGGCCGACATCCCCGTGGTGATGCTGTCGCTGTCGAGCCAGCCAGTGGCGATCGCAGATAGCTGTAGTGCTAGCGATGGGGTAACGGGGCATAAAGCAGCGGGGAATGGGGTAACGGAGAATGGGGTAACGGGGAATGGGGCAACAGGGGTGACGCTGGGCATTGTAGATTACCTGACTACCCCTAAAGACGTGCGGCGGCTGGTCAATTTAGCGCAGCGCTATCTGCCCAGTGCTGTCACGGGGGCTGTCACGGGTGTTGCGACGGGTTCTGCCGTTGCCACTGAGGCCGTGATCTGGCTGGTGCAAGACGACAGCGACATGCAGCCGATGTTAGAACGCGCGCTGACCCGCCAACACTGGCACCTGATCCCCTGGGCCGAGTTACAACCGATCCTAGAGCAGGCGCTGTCGCTTTTCCCCAGTCCGGTTTCGCCCAGTTTGGTTTCGTCCAGTTTGCCCCTGCCGAGCCTCACCGCTCCATTGCCCAACCTTGTGGTGTTAGATGTGGCCCTCTTGAGTGTGGCGAACCCCCTAATCACCATGCTGGGGCGGCTGATCGTGACGCGATCGCTGCCAGTGATTAGCATTGTTAGCCATGAGCTTAACCCTGAAACCACCTGTGCCCTCAGCCAGCAGGTGGCCGGCTACCTTGACCAACCCGATCAGCAGCGGGTCAATGTATTCACCGATCTCGACTACCTGATACGGTGCGCGATTAACCGTAGTTCCTGCCCATCTTCTCCTTAGGACGACTGCAACATGAATTTGCGAGTGCGAATTTTGTTGATCACCACTTCTCTGCTCGTCGCCACGGTCATGGTGACGACGACCGTGCTGGCGTGGGGAGCCCGCCAAGCTACCCTCAAGCACATCACCGATGATGGGATTTTGATGGGCAAATTTTTGGCCCGGATGGCGCGATTTTCGCAGCAGGTGCCGCTGGATGTGGAAACAGCCCTCGGCGATCACATGGAAACCGAGGCGGTGATGATCAGTCATTTGGTGGCGATCGCCGAGCAGTCGGGGCTATCAACCGAGCAGATCAATGCTCAGCTCAAGGCGATCGCTGCCCAAACGTCCCTCGACGAGGTGCAAATTACCGATTCCTCGGGGCGCGTCTATCTCAGCAACACGCCCGAGCGGCCCTTTACCTTTGACCCCGACCCGGCCAAGCAGCCGTTAGACAGCGCATTCTGGCCGCTGCTGACGGGAAAATCGACCACGGTACGTCAGCTAACGGGCGATCGCCACACCGACCCCGAGCTGTTTCAGTATGTCGGGGTGGCGGGTATCGACCAACCCCGAATCGTGCGGGTGGGCTATGCCGTGCGCGTCTTTCAGCGGCTAGAGCAGCAGATTGGGCTAGTGCGCCTAGTGAATGAGCTGATCGACGGGCAGGAGGTGGTGGCGATTCGGATTGTCGATCGCAATATGACCAGTTTGGCGCGGGGGGTCACCTCTGGGGCCAGCGGCATCCAAAGCCTGAGCAACAGCACCGATATGGCCAACCTGCGGGCGGCGATCGCCCAGGGCACCACTATGAGCTATCTCGATGGCGACTTGCTCAAGGTGATTGTGCCGATCGAGTCGTCTCGGGGTGAGATTGATGGGGCCACCCTGCTCTACCTCTCCACCGATGATGTTACCAACGCCATGCGCGACAACATCATGCGGGCCGCCTTTGTGGCAGGGGGCATTTTAGCGATCGGCATGTTTGCCGCGCTGTTTTTGGCCCGCAAGCTGACCGAACCGGTGACTAAGCTCACCGAAGCGGCGATCGCCGTCAAAACCGAAGCCTTTGATATCACCAGCCTCGACACCGTCGCCACCCGCCCCGACGAATTTGGCGTGCTGGCCCGCACGTTCCAGCGCATGGTGTTAGAGGTGCAAGAGCGAGAGCAGGGGCTCAAACAGGCTAAAGCCGCCCTGCTGCAAAGCGAAGCCCACTTCCGTTCCCTGATTGAAAACGCCTCCGATATCATTACCATCCTCACCGCCGGGGGCACCATTCGCTACGGCAGCCCTTCGATGCAGTCGATTTTGGGCTATGCTCCCAGTGCCTTAGTCGATCGCTCGGTGTTTGAGTTGATCCACCCTGACGATCGCAGCGCCGTCAAAACCACGATGGCCAGCCATCTCCAGCAGGTGGGCAGTTCTGACCCCTTTGAGCTGCGCTTGCAGCACCAAAACGGCACCTGGCTAGTGTTAGAAGCTGTCAGCAATAACCTGCTCGATGACCCCTCGGTGCAAGGTATTATCGTCACCCTGCGCGACATTACCGAACGCAA
>DATNOW010000778.1:0-4897 GCA_036703515.1 Chroococcidiopsis sp. | reverse complement strand
AGTTGCAAAGGCAACTTTAACAGCCAAGAGATTAGTATCAAATCTTCAAAATTCAAGTTCTAGAGAACGAGCTTCGTCGTTATATAGTTGGTTTGCTGAAGAATTTGCTTCTGAGGTTCAGGAATTGCCTGTAATGAAGCGTAAGCTTCAGTAAAGTCTTGAAATTATTTTGCTTTAGGATGTCGTGCGATCGCCCTCACTAATTTAAATTGACAGAAGAAAACCAACATTCATCGTGTCAAAACTGGTTAAGTGATGCTTGCTCAAGAAGATCAGCAATGACCAATCTGCTTAAATGCAAATCAGTGTCGTGCTGCATTAGGATACGCGAGTGATTGGAATTATTAGGCGTTACAGGGAAGTTGTATGTCAATCAAGGTCGTCGTTACAGACAATTTCCATTACATGGATGAAAGTGAAAACTACAAGCTTGGAACCTTTGCATCGCTTCAGCTTGCCATCGATGATCAAAACGCATCGTGGATGAGTATCTGGCGTCTGCCTATGAACCTGGAATGACTGCATCTGACCTCTACCAAAGCTATGTCCGCTTTGGAGAAGATCTGTACATTATTGCTAGCGCCGTGGAGCAGTAGCGCCATGAAGCAGTAACGCAAGAAAGTTATAGCAATCCGCTTATATACCAACTGTTTTGAGCTTCTTCGTTGGGTTCGTTGGGTTCGTTGGGTTATCTGGCGTCACATCGGTTCATTGTTTTCTTTTTACATCGGATTGCGCTATAAGATTGCCCTATAAGACAGGGGTAAGTGAGAATATTCTGCATGTTAACAACTCCGCTATAAAGCCTTACAACGTCATGAATAAAACACTCTCAGGAAAAGTGGCACTGGTTACGGGCGGTTCGCGTGGCATCGGTGCTGCGATCGCCAAACGTCTTGCCCAGGATGGAGCTACTGTCGCCCTGACATACGCTAGCTCGTCCCAAAAAGCCAACGATTTAGTGCAAGCCATCCAAGCTGCAGAGGGTCAGGCTTTGGCCATTCAGGCAGACAGTGCTGATGTGGCCGCCGTGCGAGACGCCGTGACGCAAACTGTAAACACGTTTGGGCGACTTGATATCCTCGTCAATAATGCTGGGGTTGCGGTTTTAGCGCCGATCGATCAGTTTTCGCTAGAAGAGTTTGATCGTTTAGTGGGGGTGAATGTCAGGGGTGTTTTTGTGGCCACTCAGGAAGCGGTACGCCATATGGGTGAGGGTGGACGCATTATTATGATTGGCAGTATCAACAGTGATGTTGTTCCATTTGTTGGGGGTTCGGTCTATGCCTTAACAAAGGGGGCGATCGCTAGTTTCACCCGAGGGCTGGCCCGCGATTTGGGCGCGCGCGGCATCACTGTGAACAATATTCAGCCGGGGCCGGTCGATACAGACATGAATCCGGCTGATGGTGCGTTTGCTGAGTCGTTAAAGCAGGCGATCGCCATCGGCCGCTATGGCCAAGCAGAGGAAATTGCTGAAATGGTCGCTTATCTTGTCAGCCCGACTGCTGCATACGTGACGGGGGCCAGCCTGAAGATTGATGGAGGGTTGACCGCTTAAGGAGTTTTGTACCCCCCTCAGTATGCATCTATGCGTCTATGCGTCGCTGCTGAATCCAGTGCAGGAATTCAGCAGCGACGCATACTAAAAGGCGCACCCAGGTGAATTTTAGCCAACCTAAAAGAAATCCTCGACACTGCTTTGCTAGGCCGCCGCAGGCGGCCCAAACCAAGCGGTGAGAGCATCGGTCAGCCCCTGCTGGGTTTGGTCTCCCACCCAGGCCACATAGCCGTCGGGGCGAATCAATACAGCGGTAGGGGCGGTGACTGCGCCGATGGCCGGAAGCTCCCATAGCCCAGGGTATTGAGCGTCGATTAGGCGCACCCGACTGCTCCAGCCTGTGAGGTCAACGCTGCCGGGTTGACCCAAGTTGAGCAACACGGGGCGAGCATCGTGCAGCAGGGTGAAGACCCGCAGCGAGCCGTTAGCAGTGACGAGGTCGAGATCGGGCATGCGGCGTCCGAGCAGCGGGTGGCCGTCACCGAGGTCGTAGTGAATGTCTAGACCAGACATCATCGCCGCAAATCGCCTGCGGGGTTCGTCCATTGTGAGCAGCTCGGCCATGGTGTCGCGCACGGCCTGTGTGCGGGCGTCTGGGCGCTGAAGCGCAACCTGTACCATCGTCTTCTGCAACACACGGGCAGCGACCGGGTGGCGCTCGGCATGGTAGGTATCGAGGAGGCTGTCTGGGCAGATACCCTTAACTACCTGGGCTAGCTTCCAGCCCAGATTTACCGCATCCTGCACGCCGGTGTTGAGCCCCTGCCCGCCGACCGGGGAATGCACGTGGGCCGCGTCGCCCGCCAGCAAAATGCGTCGGTCGCGATAGGCCGCCGCCTGCCGTGCCATATCGCTGAACCTAGAGAGCCAGGTGGGACTGTGCACCCCGTAATCGGTGCCGCATACGGCAATCAGCGCCTCGCTCAGATCTTGCAGGGTGGGCTCGGCTGGAGAGCCGACCTGCGCTTCGGTTACCATCACCCTGATCGGCCCCTCGTCTTTGTAGATCACCTCGCCATCGCGGATTTCATACTCCACCCGACCAAAGGAATGGATGCCAAAGGCATTGCGATGGATGCCCAATTTGGGTGTTTCCGTCATCTCAACTTCGGCAATCAGGCTGCTTGTGGTCGCATCCCACCCCGCAAACTCGATGCCAGCGGTCTTGCGGACCAGGCTGCGGCCGCCGTCGCACCCGACCAGATACTCTGCTCGCAGCGACTCATCGTTAGCCAGGGTGACATCTACGCCAGTGTCATCTTGCGCGAAACCGGTCACCTCATTGCCGTAGTAGATCGGCACCCTCAGCTCGCTAACCCAGCCGGCTAGGATGCGCTCGATGTGATTTTGCCACAGACCTAGCCCGTAGTGGTGCCGGGTGGGAAAGTTGCTGATATCTAAAGAAACCCCGGCAAATCCTGCGTTCTGCACTACCTGGCCTTCTGACAGGAACCGCTCGGCAATGCCCCGCTGGTCAAACACCTCGATTGTGCGGGCGTGCAGCCCACCTGCCCGTGAGCCAGCTAGGTTCTGGCTGGTTCGTCGCTCGATGATAGCAACGTCAACGCTTGCCAATGCCAGTTCTCCCGCTAACATCAACCCCGTTGGCCCGCCTCCGGCGATCGCCACTGCATGTTTATTCATAAGCTACAACTTTGCAGTAGATCAAGTTTGAGTATATTCAATTCTCCTGTAAACTTCTTTTTCTAATTTAAGGAGAATTATGACTGGGCAATTTCTTCCTTTAATGCAAAAGATAAGATTGCGCGATTCGCTTTATTTCTCTAGGGTTTGCTCTGCTGTGCAATTTTCTTTGCTACGTTTTTTATGCCTGTGGATGGGTAGGAAATGATGGAGTTTCGCGTTCGATCGATGCTGCACTGATAACTTCTTAGCAGAAAGTCTTGCCTGTGGATACGGCCTGCCTGGGGATATTTGGCATGCAACATAGTGTGAAGGCTGACAAGGTGTGAGGGCTGACAAGGTGTGAGGGCTGACAAGGCATCAATCGCGGGTGGACGCAATGTGTGCCGCAGTTGGGGCGCTTATCGACCGGGTTGACGGAGAGCGTGCAAAATGTTGGAAAAATCATCCGTCCAGACGGGGGCAGTGGTGGGGGCGATCGCCTGCCAGCGTGGATCGTTTAGCAAACTGCCCAAGGCTTGACGCTGCCGGGCCAAGACCACCCAGCGCGAGGGTGCTTTGCCCTGGTTGCGCTCTAGGTCTGAGACCTCCAGATCCGACTGGGTCAGGCTGACCAGATTTAGCGACTGGGCGATCGCCCCCAGCACGGGGTTCAGGTCGAGAAATCGATTGGTAATATTGATCGCCAGCAGCCCGTTGGGTGCGAGCTTGGCAAAATACAGCCGAATCGCCTCTTGGGTGATCAGGTGGAGGGGGATCGAGTCGGAGCTAAAGGCATCCATCACCAGCAGGTCAAAGCTTTGGTTGGGGGTACGGGCGATCGCCAAGCGTCCGTCTCCTAGGGCAATCTCTACTTGGGCGGGGCTATCTTGCAAAAAGCGAAAGTAAGCAGGATTGGTTGCTAGCTGCTGGGCCAGGGGATCAATTTCGTAAAACGTCCAGGCTTGCCCGGGCTGGCCGTAGGCGGCCAGCGTGCCTACGCCTAATCCGAGGACGCCGACAGTGTGGAGCGGTGTGGAGCGCTGCTGCATACTGTCAAACAGTTGCCCAATCGGCCCGGTGCGGGTGAAGTAGGTCAGCGGCTCGTTTTGGCGGCTGGGGGCTAAACTTTGTTTGCCGTGCAGCGTAGTGCCATGCAGCAGGCTATGGTAGCCGCCGTGGGCGGTGGTTTGCAGCACGCGGTAGACGCCAAAAAAGCTGCGATCGCTAGCCAAAACTCCGGCTTGGGCCCCGACGGAAAACTGGTTGAGCAAGACTACGAGGGCGAGCCCAATCGTGAGTTTCCATCGGCCAAACCCGGCCGCATAGCCTGCCAACCCAACCAGGGCGATCGCCCCGACGAGTCCCGCCAGGGTATGCCCACTCCACTGTCCGCTGATGCCCACCAGCAGCCCGCCGCCCAATAGCCCCAACCCCAAGGGCAGCGTCAGCCGCAGCCGCAGTTTGCCCCATCGCGCTGATGCAAAATCGGGCGCTTGCAGCAGCCATAGACCGAGCAGCAGGGCCAGCGGATATTCCAACACCGTTGGGAACAGCACTGGGGCCGCGATCGCATTCCAGACGCCGCCCAGCAGGCCGCCCACCGCAATCCACCAATAAAACAGCGTCAGGTGGGACGGGGCCGGGCGACTCTGGGCCAGCGCCCCGTGAAACACGGCGGCCGCCACTAGCAAACCCAGCAAATGCAGCGGC
>DATNOW010000777.1:0-2236 GCA_036703515.1 Chroococcidiopsis sp. | reverse complement strand
GGTTTGGGGAATACTGCCTCTAGCATCTAGTAATCAGCAGATAGCTCACCCCATAAACCCCAATAAATCAAACCTATTTCTCCAAAGATGGACACTGATCGACTCTCGTCTATCCCGCCACTCCTCTAAACAAGAACCATTTTGTTACTATTTATTATCGTCTGTTACTTAGTCTTACGAGCGTCGATTAAATAAAGCCAGCGTTTAATTTTTTTGAAACTACAGCTCAGCTTCGTGTTCAAAAAAACAGCTTTGATTTTTTATGAGATTCGTGATCCCTAACGCAGTAGACGATGCTTCAACCCTAATCGCATTCATTTCCGGATAGAACCCATGCAAAGTGCTGTTGTAGTACCTACCATCTTGGTGATCGAAGATGAAACCAGTATTCGAGAAACCGTTGTTGATCTCCTAGAGTTTCAGGGGTTTCAGACGCTCAGCGCCGCCAATGGCAAGGAAGGAATTGCGATCGCCGCCCAACATCAGCCTGACTTGATTTTGTGTGACATCGAAATGCCAGAGCTCGACGGCTATGGCGTCTTAGAAGCGCTGCGCCAAAATCTTAAAACAGCCGCCACCCCGCTGATTTTCTTGACGGCCAGAGTCACTAAGCCTGATGTGCGGCGGGCCATGATCTTAGGGGCCGATGACTATTTGACCAAGCCGTTTTCGCCCGATGAGGTGTTAGAAGCCATCCAAACTCGGCTGTCGCGCCATCAGGCGATCGCCAACAGCGCGGGGATCGCCACAGCCCCCCTAGACGATCAGCTTGACGCTAAAGCCGCTGAGCTGACCCAAGCGCTAGAACGCTCAGAGTTTGTTTTGTATTATCAGCCCCAAGTCAGCCTCAAGACGGGGCAGTGGATGGGCGCAGAGGTACTGCTGCGCTGGCAGCATCCCCAGCGCGGGCTGGTGCCGCCGATGGACTTTATTCCTCTGGCAGAACAAACGGGACTGATTGTGCCGATTGGCATGTGGGTTTTGCAGCAGGCCTGCGATCAGCTCAAAACCTGGCAGCAGTATGGGTTAAATCTGGGACGGTTAGCCGTCAATGTGTCGAGCCTACAGCTCAACCAAGATCAATTTGGGCAGCAGGTGGTCGATATTCTCAACAAAACGTCGCTCAGCCCGTCGATGCTCGAACTGGAGCTCACCGAAAGCCTGGTGGTGCAAAATGTAGACGCCACGATCGCCCGTCTAGCAGAGTTTCGGCGGCTCGGATTGCGGGTCGCCATCGATGACTTTGGCACGGGCTATGCGTCCCTTGGCTATTTGAAGCATTTTCCCTTTGATACGCTGAAAATCGATCGCTGCTTTGTCCAAAATCTTGACCAAGACGAACGCAACGGGGCGATCGCCACGGCCATCATCCAAATGGCCCACAGCCTCAATCTATCGGTCTTAGCCGAGGGGGTCGAAACGACCGCAGAACGCGATTTCTTGATGCAGCAGGGCTGCGACGATATCCAGGGCTATCTGGTCAGTCGCCCCTTGCCGGCCGATCAGTTGCGCGCCCTGCTTGATCGCTGAATTGAGCGCTTTGCCTGACCGTTAAGCCATCGGATTAGTGAGCAATTAGGGTAGGATGCAGTAGCACTGAGGGAATGGTGCTGAGGGAATAGCGCGATGGTTTGGCTGTTTTCGGCGACGTTGTTTGTCAGTGCCTCCCTGCTATTTTGGATGCAGCTGATGGTGGGTAAGCTGGTGCTGCCGCTGCTGGGCGGGTCGCCCGCCGTATGGAATACCTGTCTGGTCTTTTTTCAGGCGATGCTGCTGTTGGCCTATGGCTATGCCCACCTCAGCACCGTCCGCTGGAATGTGCGCTATCAGGCGATCGCCCACATTGGGCTATTGCTGATCGCCCTGCCGTTTTTGCCCGTCGCCCTAGCCCAAGGCTGGACGCCGCCGCCCGACGCTAACCCGGTGCTGTGGCTGCTGGCGCTGCTGACCGTTTCAGTGGGGGTGCCTTTTTTTGTCGTCTCGACGACTGCCCCCTTGATGCAGCGCTGGCTGGCAGAGACCGACAGCCCAGCCGGGAAAGATCCCTATTTTCTCTATGCCGCGAGTAATATCGGCAGTTTGGTCGGCTTGGTCGGCTATCCCCTCGGGTTAGAGCCAGGGCTAGCCTTAAGCCAGCAGGGATGGCTGTGGGGCGCGGGCTATGGGGCACTGGTAGTGCTGGTGCTGGGCTGCGCGATCGCGCTATGGCGATCGCCCAACACGGCCCAGTTCCCAG
>DATNOW010000776.1:0-9440 GCA_036703515.1 Chroococcidiopsis sp. | reverse complement strand
AGCATCCTAGGGCCATGGCGGTAATGATGAGCGATGGTCCCGGTGGCAGCAAGTGGATGGAAGTGGGTAAACCGAACACCACCTTCTATGACATCACTGAACACATCAAAGAACCCGTCACAACCAACCCCTGGGGTTGGGCAGAGTTTCGCTGCCCAGGGGGGTCTGTCTCGGTTTGGGTTCAGCAACCCTAAACCCGCAGCCCGATCCCCATCTAGCGCCTAAAAACATCCAGAGATTCAAAAGGGGAGCGCATTTTTGCGCTCCCCTTTTTTGGGCTGGATATTTTTAGGCGCTGGATGAGGGTAGGTTTGCGGATTTAGGGCTGCTGAACCCAAACCGATACAGACCCCCCTTGACATCGGAACTCTGCCCAGCCCCAGGGGTTGGTTGTGATTGGTTCTTTGATGCGTTCGGTGATGTCATAGAAGGTGGTATTGGGTTTGCCAACTTCCATCCATTTGCTGCCGCCGGGGCCATCGCTGAGAAGGACGGCGATCGCTTGGGGGTGAAGGGCATCTCCGAGACGCGTCCAGCCGATGATATTGGGATGGTCAAAGTAGTCGTATTGGGCACCGTAGGCGTAGTGGGTGCGGACGTGGAGAAACTTGTCAATCAGCCAGCGGTGAGATGGCATGACGATGTGGTAGCCGCGGTCGTCGTATTCTGCACCATAGTAGTCGGCATAAAACACGCAGGGATACCCTTCTCGCCGGAGCAGGATGAGGGCATAGGCGAGGGGCTTAAACCAAGGCTCAACGACCGACTCAAGGGCCTGGAGCGGTTGAGAGTCGTGGTTTTCGACGAAGGTGACCGCATGGGTGGGGCGTTGCTGCATCAAGGTGCCATCGAGGATGCGCCGCATGTCGTAGTGTCCACCGGATTTGCTGGCTTCGTGGAAGTTGTAGTGTAGCGGCACATCAAAGACGGCCATGCGCCCGCCGACTCTATCGATGTACCAGTGCAGCGCGCCAATATTGTTTTGCCAGTATTCTCCGACAACGAATAAATCTTTGCCGGCATGTTTTTCCAGCGTATCGATCCATTCTGGAAAAAACCAGGATGATATGTGTTTGATCGCGTCTAAGCGAAAGCCGTCTACTCCGGTTGTATCGAGATACCACTTGCCCCAGTCGGTGATTTCACGGCGCACGGCTTCATTTTGGAAGTCGAGGTCGCAGCCCATCAGGTAGGAAAAGTTGCCTTTTTCGAGGGCAACGTAGTCGTCAAACTGTTTGCCTTCGAAGAGATAAACGGTGCTGCGATCGCCTTGGTTGTAGTCGTTGTAGTCGACGGCGTCGAAGTGATACCAGTGCCACTCCATGGTGGAATATTGCCCTTGACGCCCCGGAAAGTGGAAGTGAGTGTAGGTTTTGACGTCTTGGAGTGGGCCTTTGGGGGTGAGGCGGTTGTCTTGGGGATAGGGGGTAGCTTTGGCCGGTTCAGCGCTATCGCCGCCCATTTTGTGGTTGAGAACGGTGTCGGCATAGACCTGAATGCCAGCAGTTTGCAACGATTTGACGGCGTTGATGTATTGATCGCGGGTGCCGTATTTCGTCCGAATGCTGTCTCTTTGATCAAATTCACCGAGGTCAAAGAGGTCATAGACGCCGTAGCCGACATCGCTTTTGCCGCTAATGCCTTTGTAGGCGGGTGGCAGCCACATGGCCGTAAAGCCGGAGTGGGCTAGATCGCTAGCGCTGGAGCTAATGGTGTTCCAAAAGGTGCCATCGTCGGCAATGTACCAATGGAACAGTTGCATCATTGTGCCGTTAAGATCTGTGCCTTTGAGGTCTGTGCCCTTGAGGTCTGTGCCCTGGAGATCTGCCATTGGTACTGCTGGGTTAGGGTTGATTAGGAAATTTAGGTTTCTTCGAGCTGAGCCCGCAAACGCTCTAACTCGATGTCTGGGGTGGCGGTGCTAGACGGCAGACTGGTGGGTGTGGTGCGACCCGAGAGCTGGTTTTTCATGGCGGCGAGTTCAGCGTCAATGGCGTTACCGCTTTCGAGGGTGGCAAATTGCTGTTCGAGGGTGTTGCTGCTCAGTTCGGCGATCGCCTGGGATTTGGCTTCGAGTTCTAGCACCTTCTCTTCCATCCGCTCAAAGGCTGCAAAGGCGCTGTTGTTGCCAAATTTGCCGACGATTTCGTTGAGCTGCTGCGAGCTTTTGGCGGCGCGGGCCCGAGCGATGTACATGTCTTTTTTGGTCTTGGCCTCGACCAGCTTTTGCTCCAGCTTGACCATGTTTTGCTTCATCTGGGTGACGATGGTCGCCTGCTGGTCGATCTGCGTTTTGAGGGCGATGGCTGTTTCTTGGTAAGACTGGCGGCGAGTCAGGGCTTCGCGGGCGAGGGTTTCTTCGCCTTTTTGTAGGGCAAGCTGGGCTCGTTGATACCACTCTTTGGCCATGGAGTCGGCTTGGGAGTGTTGACGTTCGGTGCGCTTTTGGGTGGCGATCGCCTGGGCTACGGCCTGCCGCAGCTTGATCAGATCGTCTTGCATATCGATCACCGTCTGCTCCAGAATTTTTTCTGGATCTTCTGCTTGGCTGATCAGGTGATTGAGGTTGGCCCGAATCAAGCGCCCAAGTCGGTCGAATAATCCCATGCCTGCACTCCGCTAATCCTGGATAACGAGCTTGCCTAACGCACTTGCCTAATGCATAACGCTGTGGGCAATAGTATGAGCAGTATGGGCAACGTGTTAAATGGGCTCAACGCTCAAACCGTTGCCCATCTTGAATTACTTCATAGTAGCCTAATTTTTTTGATCCCCTGAATTGCGCAATCACCCAGCCCAGCGATTAAAAATCGCAGACTGGGCAACGACGGGAAGGCTATTTCTCGGTCGTGGAAAAATTCTCGAACCAGCCGCGTTTCCAGAAGAAGATAATCAGAAACGAGGCGATCGCCCCCATCACAAACAAACAGGCAGGATAGCCCCATGCCCAGTTGAGTTCGGGCATATTCAGCGGTGAGGCTTCGGTGTTGAAGTTCATGCCATACACCCCGGCAATAAAGGTCAGCGGAATAAAAATGCTGGAAATCACCGTTAGCAGCTTCATGATTTCATTCATTTTGTTGCCGACGGAGGAGAGATAGACATCCATTAAGCTAGACGCCAACTCTCGGTAGGTTTCGACCATATCGAGTACTTGCACAGCATGGTCATAGCAATCGCGGAGGTAGATCCGCACTTCTTCGCTGATCATGGGGGAGCCGTCGCGAATCAGGCAGTTGATCGCATCGCGCTGCGGCCAGATGGCGCGACGCAGCGTTAATAGCTCTCGCTTAATCGCATAAATGCGTTCGAGGGTTTGGCGAGTGGGGTTCATGACCACTTCGTCTTCTAGCTCTTCGAGTTTTTCGCCATAGCTCTCCAGTACTGGAAAAAAACCATCAATGATGGTGTCCATCAGACAGTACGCGAGGTAATCTACCTTTTGGCGGCGAATGGTTCCCTTGCCGAGACGAATGCGATCGCGTACGGGGGCAAAGGTATCGAGCTCTGGCTCTTCTTGCACCGTCAGCAGGTGATGTTTGCCCAAGATAAAGCTGACCTGTTCGGTGACGAAGTTACGCCCCTCTTTTCTGGGCATGACCATCCGCAGGATGATCAGCAATTGGTCTTCATATTCTTCAACTTTGGGGCGCTGTGGCACATTGACCACGTCTTCTAACATCAGCGGATGCAGTCCAAACACCCGCCCCACGCGCTGCAGGATGTCTTCGCTGCCCAACCCTTGCAGATCGACCCATGAAACTGACTCGGTATCTAGGTGGGGGGTGCAGGCTTCGGGGGTAGGTAGCTCAAGCCGACTGGCATGCTGGTCGTTGTAGTCAATCAAGACCAGCGTCGGGTGGGGAGCGTCTTTTTCGATGCTGAGGGTGCCTGGAGCGCTACCCGGTTCGTCATAGAAGTAGTCAAAATAGGCTTCGTCGTCATCGGCGCTGTCAGCAGCGGCACCCAAGGGTTGCGATCGCTCGCTCAGATCGGCCTGCGCCACGGTGTTTGATGACATGGAGAGCTTAGACGGTTTGCGACTAGTCATAGTGGGGGGTGCTCAGGGGACAGCAATAGCAACTAAATGCGATCGAGATCGAGGCTGGTAGAGACATTGTTCCCTGACTCGGGGGAGTCGATCTGACTGAGTCCAGAATCTTCCTCTACAGCATCAGATATAGCATCCGACAGGTCTGTCGCATCGGGGCTTAGGTCTTCGTCGGCTACCACAGATTCTAACCGTTGAATTTGGATTTGATGTAGGCGTGGCCCCTCCGCCGAAATCACCGTTAACTCACAGTTGGAATGCTGGAATTGATCGCCTAGGGCCGGAATTTTTTGCATCTGGTAAATCACAAAGCCGCCGATGGTTTGATAGTCTTCTGAAATCGGAAACTCTAGGTTCAGCAGCTCGTTGACTTCTTCGAGATCCATTTGAGCTTGCACGACAAAGGTGCGCTCATCTAAGCGTTTGATATCGGGTTCTTCGGTGTTTTCTGCTTCCCCATCGCCAATGATTTCAGCAATCACATCTTCGAGGGTGACGACTCCGGCGGTGCCGCCAAACTCGTCAATCACCACGACCATGGCCTGGCGGTTGCGCTGCATTAACTGCAACAGTTCGTTGAGGGGCAGCCCTTCGGCAACAAATTGGGCGGGGTGTATCCAGTGGGCAATGGGGCTGTCCATGGTCAGGGTGTTGTTGACCAGGGGGGTCGCCAATTCTTTGAAGTAGATGATGCCGAGGATGTCGTCAAGCGACTCGCCGATCACGGGGTAGCGGGAATGTCCAGACGTTGAGACCTCTTGCAGAAGCTGGCGAAAGGTGGCGTCTTTGTCGATGGAGACAATGCTAGTGCGGGGCACCATGACTTCATAGGCGGAGACGTCGGCAAACTGCAAGACGTTGGTTAAAATTTCTCGCTCTTCTTCCTGTAAGCCGGGTGATTCGGCGGAAGTGGTGATGATCAGCTCTAGCTCTTCGGGGGTCATGCGATTAGACCAGCCCTGCCCGGTGTATTGAATGCCCACAACGCGCAGTAGCCAACGCGTAGACTGGTTTAAAATCCAAATAAACGGGTTAAAAAAGCGGGCGATCGCCAAACTAGGGGGGCCGAGAAAACGGGCGAGCTGTTCTGGGTAGAGCAAGGCCACCGATTTAGGGCTGAGTTCACCGAGGACGATTTGTAGGTAGGCAATCAGCAGAAACGCCGTTGGCACGGCAATAAAATGGGCGACAAATTGGGAAGTCGTGGCTGACAGGGAAGATTGCGCGAGCCACGTTGTCAGCACTAGCGCGACGGTGTCTTCGCCAATCCAGCCTAGGGCTAGGCTAGACAGCGTGATGCCTAGCTGGGTGGTCGACAGCAATCGTTCGATGCCCTGTTGCAAATGGCGCACGGTTTGGGCTTGGATATCGCCCGCCGATGCCAGTTGATTGATGCGCGATCGCCGCACCGAAACGATCGAAAACTCGGCCGCTACAAAAAAACCGTTGATCGCAATTAATAGCAGCACCGACAGTAATCGCAGGGCGATATCTTGCCCCGTTAGCAGCACGGGGGCACTGATGGCCAAAGACAAGGGGGCAGAAATCATTCGGATTGTTAATGGGAAAACCAAGCAGATGCGTAACTAGGGAACATCAACCATCAGAAGTCACTCTCTAAAAACTTATCTCGTTACTGGAATACCTGACATTTGAATTTCAATTTGCTGATCGGGATAATCGGTCAGCGCGAGGGATAGGCTTTCGGCTCCATCGAGCAGGGCGATGGGAATGCTAACCGTGCCGCCAAAGGATTCTCCGTTGGGCGGTAGCTCGCCCGGCAAGCCTTCGGTGTTGCCATTGTAGGTGCGCCCTTGATTGTCTGTGATCGACATAAAGCTGTAGAGAAAGCGGTGGGTTTGCGAACCGCTGTTTTGAATGGTCACATCCAAGACCAGGGCATCTTGTTCTTGATACACGGAGACGACTTGAAACGTGACGCCGTTGTCTTGGCCGCTAATCGGCAGTTGGGCGATCGCCGCTGTGCTGGTTGATGTGCTGGCTGATGGGCTGTCAGAGGGGGAGGGCTGATCGCCTGTTGCGGCTTGGGGTTGATCGGTATTGCTAACGGTGATGGCCTGCTCGGGACTGCTGCCGTTAATGCGGGCCTTGACGTCGGCCAAGATTTTCTTTTCATCCATCAGCATCACTTCCTCCCGGCGAGGCGGCATCGCTTCGGTATCTGCCGTGGCTCCACCGGCCCGGGTGTCAGGCTGAGTCACCCCCCTTAGGGCCTCGCGCCCCAGAGAATAGCCAAACGATGCGCTCAACGCACCCGCGCCGATCATGAACGACAGCAGTACTAGCGTCAGCACCAGCGTGGGATTTGCATTCATAGACTCGTTAACTCGTGAGAGTGAGTGGGTATTGGCTGCTAATTATTGAGTCAATCGCTAGTGACTAACAGCCAATGCCTAAGTTCTAAAATTTTAAGGGCTGAATCGATTGGCGAACCAATGTTGCCCGATAAGATTGCAGCCGGGAGCTACAAAATCCCCAAATTCACCTTAGACCTTGCCGCTACCCATCAGGTAGAGCAAGGCCATCCGCACCGCCACACCGCTCGTGACCTGCTGAGAAATCAAGCTCATCTCTGGATCGTCCATCAGCTCTGAGCTGATTTCAACACCCCGGTTGACTGGCCCTGGATGCAGGACTTTGACATCGGGCTGGCAGCGCTTGAGCCGGTCTTTGGTAATGCCAAAGCGCTGGTGATATTCGCGCAGGCTGGGCAGTAAGTGCTGGGTCATGCGTTCTTTTTGCAGCCGCAGGGTCATGACAAAATCAGCGTTTTCAAGGGCCGGCTCCAGTTGCCAGTGCAGAAACAGTTTGCGTGGCAGGTTGTGCGGCAAGGGGGCTATCCCGGCGACATCGCCCTGGGGAGTGGGGGCGCTATTGACAAACTCAGCAAATAGTTTGGGTAAGAGGGTGGGTGGGGCAGCGAGATGCACCTCTGCGCCGCTGGCCGTCAAGCTCCACAGGTTAGAGCGGGCCACCCGCGAATGCAAAATATCTCCGACGATGGCAATTTTTTTGCCCTTGAGTAGATCGAGCCTAGGATAGTCGGGATCAAGCACTGTGCAAAGGGTAAATAAATCCAGCAGCGCTTGGGAGGGATGTTCGTGTTGCCCATCACCGGCATTGAGCACGCCAACTCTGGAGTTGAGGCGATCCATTTCGTCGGCGATCGCCTGGGGTACACCCGCATCGCGATGGCGAATCACCATGATGTCGGTGCCCATGGCGAGATAGGTTTTGGCCGTGTCGAGGATGGTTTCGCCCTTAGTCATCGACGACGTGCTGGCCGCAAAATTGAGCGTATCGGCAGACAGCCGCTTAGCGGCTAGCTCAAAGCTGCTGCGCGTGCGGGTAGACGATTCAAAAAACAGGTTGGCTACCACTTGCCCTTGCAGCGTCGGCACCTTCTTGGTGCGCCGCGACAGCACTTCGCGGAAGCTAGCGGCGATCTGCAAGACGGTATCGTACTCTTCAGGGGTGAAGTCAGCAAGTGAAATGACGTGACGGCGATTCCAGGCTTCAGTAGCCATAAAAGTAATGCAAAATACAGTTGAGGATAGGGTGACTGCCAACTTCAGGTCAGCAACAAGGACAGAATTCTATTCTTACAGACCAGATGAAGGTAGCCGATAATTCAAGTCTGCCCAGCGAAACGGCTAGCCGCTATGCTGGGATGTCAGTTGCAGTCGCATATCATGATCATGAAAACAATGATTACTCCGCGCATTACTCCGCGCATTACTCAGCGGGTCTTCCTTACTTTACTGACGGCGATCGCCCTCCTCAGCATAGGAAGCTGTAAAACCACATCTCCATCGAATGATGGGGGGGCTTCTTCATCGGCATCGCCTGCCGCCTCCCCGTCTAGCCCTAGCCCACTTGCTTCTGGTCAATCGCCTGCGGGCACCGCGTCATCTCCGGCGGGCACCGTTGCCATGACCACGGTCAAGATCTATCAGGCCGACAGTGAGTGTGTGAACTATGTCGCCAAGGAGATTCAGGTGCCTCGCGATCGCGCCATCGAAGCGGCCGTTGGCAAAGTGCTAGAAGTCTACAATAGCCCCGACTTTAACCTATCCGGCTATCGCGTCAGCGTCGATGCAGAAGGGGTCGCCACCGTCGATCTGCGGATTCCACCCGATGCGCCTCGCCAAATTACGTCGCTGTCGGCCTGCGAACAGTTTGCACTGTTTGGCAGCCTGCGAGAAACCCTTGTCAATAACCCCGACTGGAAGGTCAAGACCGTCCACTTTACAGAACGGGGGAAGGATATTTCGCTCTAATATTTCGCTTTAATATTTCGCCCTAACGGATATTCGACTCCAAACGAATATTGCGCGACCCAATGCCCACCCCATTCACACTAAAAGAGTCAGAAGAAATTCTCCTGACTCCCAACACAGCAAAAAGATTCAAAATTGTTGTTACTCGGTCATCGGCCTAGCCCAATGGCTACATTAAAGACTCTAGTTTAGCAAGTTGCCAAAGCTCTGGAATACGCCAGAATTGAACACTTGATAGACCAGATAGGCAAATCCTGCGCCACCGATACCACCAACGAGGAAGCTACCCGCAAATTCACTCCAACCTTCCTGAGTACCTAGCGCTTCAGGGGGCTTAGGCGTAGTAATCGTTGCGATTGGCTTGCCAACGCCAACGCTGCTGTAAACCGAGAGGCACAGCGTCAAGATCACCACCAAAATCACCGCTTCAATCAAGCCAACCAAGTCAGCAACGCCAGTGTTGCGGAATTGGCTGGTGATGGCAAACGGGCCAAACAGCAAATAGCCGTGAGCCATGCCAATTTCTAGACCCCGACGTTGGGCAGAAAGCCCAGCGCGGTAAGCGGGCAAGTTATTGATCAGCGCTTTGGTAAAGGCAGAGGAATTAATCGGAGTGGCTAGGTTGCCAATTTGGGGATCGCCAGCAGGCTTAACTACATCCAATGTCATGTTTAGAGTATCTCCAACAGTTTGCTGTAATGTCTAAAGCTTCCCCTGGAGGGCTCTAGAAACCGTATAGAGCATCCTGAGGGGAAAAGAAATGGCTGCAAGCATTGAAATTAATCAATCAACCATAAAAGTTAATCGATTCAACACTTGCATTAGACGCCTTAATCTTCACGCTCGATATAGATAAATAAGAGCGCCATCGTCACGGCTGGAAAAACCCAACCTACTAAAGGAACGAAAATCGAGGGCAAGTATGAGGCTGCCATATCTTGTATTTCCTATGCGAAATTACAAAACGGTCAGAACCGAATCTACTGCGAATTGAGAACCTTTGCTCAATTACTAAGAATATTTAACAAACTTGCAGTTCCAAGTGGGTCAATCATCTAGGGTTTGTCTGCCGGTTTGGATGGGCAGGT
>DATNOW010000775.1:0-2434 GCA_036703515.1 Chroococcidiopsis sp. | reverse complement strand
CGTGGCTTCTCAGTTGCTCCATACCGAGCTCCAGCCCGATTTTGACGGGGTGATTTTGGCCTTTGAAGACGTTTTAGAGGCCCCCTATCGTATCGACCGAATGCTGACGCACTGGCGTATGAGCGGCGCGTTAAAGCACGTGCGGGGCATTGCCCTAGGGCGTTTTAGTCAGTGCGAACCGCCAGCCAACATCCCCAGCTTTACGGTGGATGAGGTGCTGCGCGATCGCCTGCTCGAACTGGGCATCCCGATTGTTTCTGACCTGCCCTTTGGGCACGACGGCCCCAATGCCGCCCTACCCGTTGGCGTGCCTGCCCTACTCGATAGCGATGCAGGCACCTTGACCATCGCTGCAGAGTAAGGCCGCAGAGTGAAGCCGCAGAATGAAGTCGCAGATTAAGGTTTACCCCTTAGCCCTAGCCCTCCACATTGTCTGCATTTTGCAACTGCTGGAGGGCATAGGTCGCTGCGGCGGCGACATTGGGATGACTATCTTTGGCTAAATATTTTAACGCCGAGAGGCTCTTTTCACAGGGCAGGTTGCCGAGCGCTTCGGCGAGACGCTGCCGCACCAGCCAGTCGGGCGATTGGGCAAAACGCAGCAGCCGATCGACAGACTGGATCGCTTTAATTTCACCCAGCGCCGCGATCGCCGCCTGCTGGAGCACTTCTTGATCGCTGTCTAAGGCTTGGACAAGGGCGTCATAGGCGCGTGGATCTTTGAGGTTTCCCAAGGCCACCGCAGAGCTAAACCGCACCAGCCAGTCGGTGTCTTCATAAAACGTCCGGATCAACAGCTCAACGGCGCGGGCGTCTTCTAAGTAACCCAAGGCCCCGGCCGCGTCGGCACGAATGCCGTAGTCAGGGTCGTTGATCAGCAGATCCGAAAGGATGTCGTAACACTCCTCGGTGGGCTTAATGCCGAGGGCAAACACGGCCATCGAGCGAATTTGCAAGCTTTCGTCGTTCAATACTTTTTTGATTAGCGGCACTGCATCGGCTGGCATGACGTGCCGCAGTGAGGCCAGCGCCAGCATCCGATCTTTAGAATTGCTGCTCTCTAACTGCTGGGCGATGGCTTCCAAGTTGGGCTGATTCATAAAACTAATTATTTTTACAAAAATTTACATTACTTCCATTATAGTCTGTGTTCTGCAAAATCCTGGGGGGACAAAGCCGTTCAGCGTCCAGGGGGCGATCGCCAGCCCTGACTTTGCCAGATGTTGCAGGCAGATTGAGCCAGTTGGGTGAGGTTTATGAGCGCGCTATAGGTTAAAACCGAGAAGATTATTTTGTGTCGGCGCATAATACATCCGTTCTGTAATCTTGCTTTAATCTGATTTCAAAAATCTCGAGCCAGAATATAGACAGTCCTGACTCTGGCACAGCGCATTTGTAAAAGTCAGCACATTCTAAAATGCGGTTGAACGGCGGCTCTATGGGTAACATGAATGCTGTTTTGCCGGCGATCGCCCAACCGAGTGTTGAGCGTCGATCGCGGCAGCACTCGATTAAAACACAGGCGACTAACACACCAGTGCCCCAATCGCAGCGGTGGCGACGCGCCCTCTGGCAGTGCTTGGGGGGCACCCTAGGCTGCACCATAGCGATCGCCTGGGGTAGCTTCAGCCCAGTCCGGGCCGCCGAGCGTGTTTATGTCACCTACGGCATTTTTGGCAGCTCTATTTCCCTAGATTCCTTGGAAACCTTTGCCGCTCATGGCACAATTGAGCGCGATTTAGCCTTTTATACCCAATACGCCAGTGACGAGCAGCGCCAGCAGCTACGCGATTTTTTGACCACCCGTGCATCGGTCAATCATGTTGCTGTCGCCCAGTTTCTGTACACGCCTCAGGGGGAAACGCTACTGCGGCGGGCGGGGGAAATCATCCAAACCGAAGGGCGACAGTCTGGTTTTTTGGCCCTGCGCTCGGCGCTGATTTTAGCCGCGGCCGATCCAGAGCAGGGGCTAACCCCACTTAACGTGATTCGCAACTTTCCGATCGCGGGCATTCGGGTCGACGTCGAGCGGACGCTGGAAATTGCCCGCGAGCTAGAGCAGCTAATCAACCAAACCAATATTGCGATCGCCACCATTGAGCAGCAGTCGGCCCTAGAAGCGGCCACGGCCTACACCACCGACTTTTCCACCTTACCCGACCTGCGGGTGCGGGGCCCCTACGGTTGGAACAGTCGTTCCCTCAGCTTTATCGATCGCAGCCGTCCCACCGCCCCAGATTCCCTGTACCGCAGCCGTTCCTTTAAAGCCGACCTCTACATTCCCCAAGCCAAGGGCGATCGCCCCCTGCCCGATCGATTCCCGATCATCGTGATTTCCCACGGGTTGGGGTCAGACCGCGCCTCCTATGCTTATCTAGCCCAACACCTGGCCACCTACGGCTTTGCCGTTGCCATTCCCGACCATCCGGGTAGT
>DATNOW010000774.1:0-2424 GCA_036703515.1 Chroococcidiopsis sp. | reverse complement strand
ATAGAACCTGCTTGGCTTCTGGCAGATTCGCTTCTAGCAGATTCGCTTCTGGCAGATTCGCTTCTGGCTGCATCTCTTGCACCTGCCTCTCTTGCACCTGCATCTCTTGCACCTGCGTCGTCAGGCTAATGGTGGTGCCAGGCGGTGAAAACTTGATGGCGTTGCTCAGCAGGTTGACGAGGGTTTGGATGATCCGGTCGGAGTCTGCCCAGATCGGCTGCGGATGGGTATCGAGCGCAAGGGTGATGCGATCGCGTTCGGCCAGGGATTGCACTACGGCCGCAGCCTGGTTGATCAATACCGCTGCGTCACACCATTGTTTATCGAGGGGGGCGCTGCGAGACTCAAGGCGCTCTAGGTCAAGCATGTCGTTGATCAGGCGCGATAGGCGTTCGGCTTCGACTTGGGCGATCGCCAGCATTTGCTGGGCCGTGTCGGGTTCATCCTGCAATAGCCCTGAGGCCAGTAGCCCCAGCGAACCGCGAATGGACGCCAGGGGAGTGCGCAGTTCATGCCCCACCACTGAAACAAATTCGTTTTTGATCTGCTCAATGGCGCGACGTTCGGTAATGTCTTCGACGGTGCCAACGTGGCCGATCAGGGCATCGCCCGTGGCATGCACCGGCACGGTTTTGATCTGGCAGAGGCGGATAGTGCCATCGCGATGGACGGCCCGAAATTCGGACAAAAATTCTTGGTTGGCCGCCGCCATCCATTCCGCCAAAATCCGCTCGCGATCGTCAACGTGGACAAACTGCTGCCAGCCATCCCCGAGGGCTTCGGCAGCGGTAAAGCCAAAAATCGCCTGACAGCGCGGGTTGGTATAGATACAGCAGTTTTGGGTATCGATGCGGACGATGCCGATGGGGGCACATTCGCAGAGCGAACGGAACAGGGTTTCGCTATGCCGCAGCGCTTCTTCGATGCGTTTGCGCTCGGCCAGCTCATCGTGCAGCTTGCGGTACAGCTCGGCCTGCTGGATGGCGATCGCAATTTGATCGCTGATTTGATTCAGCAGATCGGCTTCATCATCATGCCACTGGCGGGGAGAGGCGCAGGCGTGCACGGTCAGCAACCCCCACACCTGGGTGCTGCCTTCGTCGGTGCGCTGAATGATCGAGGCGACGAGCTTCGATTGGACATCGGCCTGCCGCATAAACTCCACCATGCAGGCTGAACGCTGGGTAGCGACAATTTCGCAGGAGCCCTGCGGAGCATCGTGGAGATAGTGTTGATAACACTCCGCTGGGATGTGGTCGTCGGCAAACCCCATCTGCCGTGGCACTGGATAGCCAGGGCTGACCGACTCTTTGACCACAACGCCCGTGCCGTCAGGGCGCAGGTGAATAATCAGGGCTCGATCGGCCTGGAGGATGCGGCGCACCTCTTGTACCGCAGTGCCCAAAATTTCGTCGAGATCGAGGGAGTGGCGGATGCGCTGGGTGATGACACCAAGGGAATGCTCACGCTCAATTTTGAGCTTTAGGGCCTGTTCGTCGCGTTCGCGATCGCCCTTTGCGGTCGCTTTAAGGGCCATAAGTTCGGCCTGTAGCCGCCGAACTTCGGCATTCAGCTGGCTAATGGTTTGGGGAGAGGGCTCAGTATTAACCTGTTCAACATTGACCTGCTCAGTATTAACCTGCTCAGTATTAATCATGGGCGATAGCGACGGCGCAAAGCGTCAACCAAAAAGGGATAGGTGAGACCAGAAGGAAAGCGACCCCAATCCTTTCAGTATCGATCGATTATCGCGCCCACGCTGAAAGTTGTGGGTTAAATAAAACCAGAGATTTGTATGGGTGATAGTTTTCAAGGAATTCTTTGCAGGATGCGCAGCACCCGCGCCATTAGCTCAGCGGCAAACACAGGTTTGCTGAGAATATCGGTTGCACCGTTGCGGAATGCGCGATGTAAGGGCTCGATTGTGTCATAGGGGGCGGCAATTAAAATTGGCACAGATTGCCAGTCTGGTGTATTTCGCAACTGGCGGCACAGTTCGATCGGGCTGTTTTCATCGAGGTCAATGCCCATGATCAGCAGATCGTGGCGGGGAGGGCTGAGCCCATCCCAAATTAAGCTGGCATCGTGGCACGCGGTCACCTGCAACCCCCAGCCCTGGAGCTGGTTGGTGATGTGGGTCAAGGTAGGGCGATCGCGATCAAACACCAGCACGCGTTTATGGGATGCAATCGTGCGGTGGGCAGCTTGGGTTAGGGCTCTGAGTAAGGCATTGGCAGACACGGGGCGCGATAGCTGAACATAGGGCTGCAGCAGCTCTGTAAAGCGACGATCGCTGACCGTATCGGGCTGGGTGATCACCACCATCGGCGGCGCATCGTTTTGTTTGGCGATCGCCATGACAAAATCGAGACTCTCGGTGGAGATCGATGCGTCCCCCAGATCGAGCAAGATGCTGTGGATCGG
>DATNOW010000773.1:0-2797 GCA_036703515.1 Chroococcidiopsis sp. | reverse complement strand
TTCCGTCGATTACGTCGCTGGTGGCTGTGGGGTTAGGGTTTCGCTGGCTGTTTCAAACCGATGGGCCGATCAATGCGCTGCTGGGCGCGGTAGGGTTCGACCCCATCCCCTGGCTGGGCAGCACTACTTGGGCTATGCCTGTGCTGATTGTCTTGAGCATCTGGAAGCAGTTGGGCTTTAACCTGGTGGTGCTTTTAGCGGGGCTCCAGACTATTCCGGTTAACCGCTATGAGTCGGCCGAGCTCGATGGCGCAACCGCCTGGCAGCAGTTTTGGCACATTACCCTACCGGGGCTGCGCCCGACCCTCATCTTTGCCCTGGTGACCACCGCTATTTTTACCCTGCGCAGTTTTGAGCAGCCCTACATGATTACAGGCGGCGGGCCGCTCAATTCAACTAATTTGCTGGTGTTTTATATTTACAACGAAGCCTTTGCCCAGTTTGACTTTGGCTATGCGGCCGCCGCCGCAACTGTTTTGCTAGCCTTTACCCTGCTGCTGATTTATCTCCAGCTCCGAATTGCTCAAGAGGATACCTAGCGCCCAAGGGTAGGGGCACCCGCACTCGACCCTTGCGGCGAATGAGCAGTATGGTAATAGGAAGTAACGTTAACCAGAGGGCGATCGCTCTTGGGTTGGCAAATACGAGCATCGACGGTTGGTGCATCAAGCAGTCATTGTTTGCGAGGGCGTTGCATGAACGGAAGTTTGCGGGTCGGCAACCTATTTGGGATTCCATTCTATGTGAACCCTTCTTGGTTCTTGGTTTTGGCCTTGATTACCTGGTCAAACGGGGGCTGGTATATGGCTCAGTTTCCGTGGCTGGGTTCGGCGGCCTGGGTGCTGGGGCTCGCCACATCGCTGCTGTTTTTTACGTCGGTCTTGCTGCACGAGCTTGGGCATAGTGTTGTTGCCATGCGCCAGGGCATTGAGGTTAAATCCATCACTCTGTTTATCTTTGGTGGTCTGGCCAGCTTGGGCGATGAACCCAAAACGCCGTGGAATATGTTTACCGTGGCGATCGCCGGGCCCTTGGTCAGCTTTGCCCTCGCGGCTGTTTTGACCGGCATTGGTCTACTTAGCAGCGTATCGGGGCCCTGGGCTGCCCTCGTGGGGCTGTTAGCCTACATCAACATGGCATTAGGGCTGTTTAACCTAATTCCCGGTTTGCCCCTCGATGGCGGCAACGTCCTCAAAGCCCTCGTGTGGAAAATTACCGGCAAATCCTACAAAGGCGTTGCCTTCGCCAGCCGCGTCGGTCAACTGTTTGGCTGGTTAGGAATTATTTTGGGAATCTCACCGTTTCTTGACATCGCCATTCCTATCCCCATCCTGCGCGGCTTTGCCACACCGTGGACTTTTTTAGTTGGCCTCTTCCTGCTACAAAACGCTGGCTTCTCGGCCCAAACGGCCGCTATTCAAGAAAAGCTCAGCGGCTTGACTGCGGCCGATGCAGTTATTCCCAATAGCCCCATCATTGCGGGCAGCAAATCGCTGCGAGAACTGGCCAACGACTACATCATTGGCAATGAGATCAAGTGGCGCAAATTTTTGGTCACCGATGATAGCGGTCAACTGGTTGGTGAAATCTTAGTCGATGACCTCAAAAACGTGCCGACCAACGACTGGTGGAACGTGCCGGTGCAAACCCTGACCAAACCCCTCAGCGAAGTTGACACCGTCCCCTGCACCCGTCCCCTGCTAGAGGTCGTGACCCTGCTAGAAGAGAAAAAGCTGTCGAGCCTTGCCGTTGTCCGAGAAGACGGAGTGGTGATGGGGCTGCTTGAAAAAAATTCGATTGCGGGTCTGCTACAGGCCAAGGCCAACGCTGAGGCGACCTAATGTCACAAATCTGTGGTGCAGGCGTCTCGGCTGCACGAGCAAGATGCTCGTCCCATGTTCATCAATCCTTGGACTGCGGTTCTAGCCTGCTGAGGAGACTTTAAACGCTTTAGGCTCAAGCCATCGGATAGATAAAGCCCCTGAAACTTCAGGTTTGAAGTTTCAGGGGCTTTGTGATCAAGCGATAAATCTATCGTGATTTCATCATTCTCCTCTTGCACTTTCTCAATTTTCTGATTAAAGTGCATATTCAATACAATCTGTTCAAACCCAGTCTAGGAGCGGCTTTTTAGCACTCCGACAAGCAGAGTGCTAACTTAACTCTTCTGGAATATTTCCAGATGAGTGAAACTTCTTTTTTGTATTCATTTTTGCAAAATCCTTCCGCTTAAACCTGATCAGCCAGTCACCCATCTCTTGGGAACTGCTGCGATCGCTAGGTTCCAGAGCGTGAGCTATTACCCACGTTGTGAAATTTCCTGAGGAGACTCGCAATGAATTATGCATTTGAAATCATTGGCATCTCACCGATACTTTCTTTCTTTAATTTCCAGGCCGATATGCAGCACCAGCGCACCGCTAGAGGTGCTGAGTACTTTGGCACCCATCACTGCACCCTTGATGCCTTGCTAGAGGGCGTACAGCCCCTGCCGCCCCAGCGCGGCTGGAATTTAGATCAGGTGGTGGATACCGTGATTAATTTCTGGATTAATAATGGCGAACAGGTGGGTCAATGGCGGCAGCGCCTGGCCGATGCTGGGGATGCAACCGTTTTGGTAGCGCGGGTGGCTGACCTCAGCGCCCTCAAAGATGAATTTGAGCACCTGTTTTCAGCCGAGTGCTAGACGCTGGAACGCTGTCGATTCATGATGAGCTTCCAAAAACCTTTGGAGATTGCCTATCTAAGCACTTCCAAGATTGTCTATTCAAGATTGTCTGTAAAGAACGGAGAGGGA
>DATNOW010000772.1:0-3014 GCA_036703515.1 Chroococcidiopsis sp. | reverse complement strand
AAAAGCCCAAGAGCGATCGCACTGAGTTTGCCCAATCCGAATTTGACGAAATTGGCGACAAAATTCGAGAAACCCTAGAGCCGCTGGTTGTCTCCCTGCGCGATCAGGGCAAGGCCATGCGCATTGGCGTCAACCACGGTTCGCTGGCGGAGCGGATGCTGTTTACCTATGGCGATACCCCCGAAGGCATGGTGGAGTCGGCCCTAGAGTTCATTCGCATCTGCGAATCCCTCGATTTCTATAACATTGTGATTTCGATGAAGGCCTCCCGCGTGCCGGTGATGCTGGCGGCCTATCGCCTCATGGCCCAGCGCATGGACGCCTTGGGCATGGACTATCCCCTCCACCTTGGCGTCACCGAAGCCGGTGACGGAGAGTATGGCCGGATCAAGTCTACTGCTGGCATTGCTACCCTGCTGGCGGAAGGTATCGGCGATACCATCCGTGTTTCCCTGACCGAAGCTCCGGAAAAGGAAATCCCGGTCTGCTACAGCATTTTGCAAGCCCTTGGGTTGCGCAAAACCATGGTGGAATATGTGGCGTGCCCCTCCTGCGGACGCACCCTATTTAACCTCGAAGAAGTGCTGCACAAGGTTAGAGAGGCCACCAAACACCTGACCGGCTTAGATATTGCCGTGATGGGCTGCATCGTCAACGGCCCGGGTGAAATGGCTGACGCCGACTATGGCTATGTTGGCAAACAAGCGGGCTATATTTCGCTCTATCGCGGGCGCGAAGAGATCAAGCGCGTTCCTGAAGATCAGGGGGTTGAGCAACTGATCGACCTGATCAAGTCTGACGGTCGCTGGGTTGACCCCTAGATCGGCTCCCAAAGCAGGGTTTAATACGATTAGGATTGGGGAATCTGGGTTGAAACCGGGTTCCCCAATTGATGTTTGGGTAAACGTTAAGGGCGATCGCAGGAGATGCTCCTGTCTGCCCATGGGTGTGCTAGATTGGGCGTACTTCCAATCACTTCAATCGGATATGTCAATCACAAAGCGCGGACTCGTGTTAGGGGCGACGGCAGTTGCAGTGACCGCTGTTACCGTCACTGGGGCAGGATTGCATCTGTCTCAAGGGCAGGCCTTCTTTCAAGCTAGCCCTAAGGAACTGATCGACGAAGTCTGGCAGTTGATTGACCGCAACTATGTCGATGCCACCTTTAACCAGGTGGATTGGCAGGCTGTGCGCCAAGATTATCTGGGGCGGTCTTATGAAAATCAAGAAGACGCCTACACCGCTATCCGCGAAATGCTGGAGAAGCTCGACGATCCATACACCCGCTTTATGGATCCGCAAGAGTTCCGCAACATGCAGATTGACACCTCCGGTGAGCTGACCGGGGTGGGCATCCAGCTTGCCCAAGACGAAGAAACCAAAGAACTGGTGGTGGTCTCACCGATTGAAGACACGCCAGCCTTTGAAGCCGGGATTTTAGCCCGAGATGTGATTGTCAAAATTGACGGGCAGAGCACCGAAGGCATGGATGTGAATCAGGCGGTATCGCTGATTCGCGGCCCCGTCAACTCGGAAGTTACCCTGACCATCCGCCGTGGTGAACAGGAGCTTGACTTCAACCTACAGCGCGCTCGGATTGAAATTCACCCCGTCCGCTATACGGTGCAGCAAGGCACCGCCGGGGATGTGGGCTACATTCGCCTCAACCAGTTCAGCGCTAACGCGGCCGAAGAGATGGAGAGCGCCATCAAAGATTTGGAATCTAAAAATGTGACTGGCTATGTCCTCGATTTGCGCGGCAACCCCGGCGGTTTGCTCTATGCCAGCATTGACATTGCTCGGATGTGGATTGACGAGGGCACAATTGTGTCTACGGTCGATCGCCAGGGGATTTCTGATCAGGAGCGGGCCAACGGCTCTGCGTTGACGGACAAGCCACTGGTGGTCTTGGTTGATGGCGGCTCGGCCAGCGCCAGCGAAATTTTGTCGGGGGCGCTGCAAGACAATCACCGTGCCGAGCTGGTCGGCACCCAAACCTTTGGTAAAGGGTTGGTGCAGTCGGTGCGCACTTTGCGCGATGGTTCGGGTTTGGCGGTGACGGTGGCCAAATATTTGACGCCGAGCGGACGTGATATTAACCACGAAGGCATTGCGCCTGATGTTGTGGTCGAGCTCACCGATGAGCAGCGGCAAGCGCTGATCGACAATCGGGACGACATCGGCACCGCGGCCGACCCGCAATATGCCCGGGCCTTAGAGGTGTTGACTCAGCAAATTGCTGGGCAGACCAACACTCGTGCGAGTTCATCCCCTTAGGGCACGATGGTGACGCGGTTTCAGTACGATATTGAAACGATTGTCCAGGGCTATGCCCAAGGCTACTTTTTGATGTCGGATGAAGACAGTGGCTCTCTGGGCTGGTATTCCAGCCGCAAGCGGGCCCTGATTCCGCTAGATGAACGGTTTCGCTATCCGCGATCGCTCCAGCGGGTGCTCAACCAAGAGCGCTTTGCGGTAGCGGTCGATCGCGCCTTTGACGATGTTGTGGCAGGATGTGCCGATCGCGATACGACCTGGATTTCAGACGAACTCAAGCACATTTATCAAGCCTTACATCAGGCTGGCATTGCCCACAGCTTTGAAACCTGGCAGGGCGATGACCTGGCTGGCGGCATTTTGGGGCTGGTGATCGGCGGGGCCTTTATCGGTGAATCGATGTTTTATCGCATCCCCGAAGGCTCTAAGGTGGCGATGGTGAAGCTGGTCGAACGATTGCGATCGCGTCAGTTTGTGCTGTTTGATGCCCAGATGAATAACCCCCACCTAGAACGGTTTGGGGCCTATATTGTCGAGAATGACGATTATCAGCGATCGCTCCAGCAGGCCCTAGAACGGCAGTGCAGTTTGGTTTGAGCAGTTTAGTTTGAGCAGCTTGGTTTGACGCACGATTCTTAACGCAGGGCAAATCGCCGCACCGCAAACAGGCTGCCCATCAGCCCCACCGAGCTGCCCAGCGCCAGCAGCGCCAGCGGCAGCAAAATCGCCTTCTCGGG
>DATNOW010000771.1:0-9473 GCA_036703515.1 Chroococcidiopsis sp. | reverse complement strand
ATCGTGCCGATGACACCCGAACGGGTCGCCCAGGGGCTGATTGTCGGTCTGCAAAAAAACACGCCAGAGATTGTGGTTGGCTGGCAAAGCCATCTGGCTTTGCTGTGCAGTCGAGTAGCCCCGTGGTTGCTCGATCGGGTTATCCGGGTGACCACACCCACGCTGCCCGATCGCCCCCTGCATTCAATCACCTAAGTCTAATCGTCTCAATCCGACCAAAAAACAGCGAGGGTTGCGCTCAGCGCACCCCTCGGGGTCAATTAGCAAATCAGCAAGTCAGTAGATTAGAGATTAGCAAGTCAGTGAATTCGTAGCTTTGCCAAAATGAACTGCCCGCATGAACTGCCAGAATGGGTTAGTTGAGAAAAACGATAGATTTGTTAGGTCAATGTATGAGTTGATGTATGAGTCGATTTGTGGGGCGATCTGTACCGGCAACCGCTCAGCCCTGAGCCATAGGAGTGTAGAGAAACTGGGGTAGGTCTACCCGCGACTGAGCCAATGATGCGGCGCGATCGCCCAAATGGGTGCGGAGCGAGCTGATCAAAAAGATGGGGGCACGCGGAGGTGCGATCAACTGCTGGTCAACATGCGCTAACCGATTCTACGAAACGCCGCATAAAATACAGCCTGATTGGGGTAGATATCGAAAACGCTTTCCATGTCTGCGATGTCAAACAACTGTCGAGCCTGATCATTGGGAGAGCAAATATACATGCGGCCATCGGCTAACCTGAGCCGAGTTTGCATAGAGACGAGAGTGCCCAAGCCTGCACTATCGATAAAATGAACGTCGCTGAGATCAATCAAAACGTCTTTGACCTTGTCATCGATACACTTTTGAAAGTCTTCGAGCAGTGAGGTAGCGGTTGCCGAAGTTAAAATCCCGGAGGGTTTTAACACGCTTACAGTTGCGTTGCGCATAGTTCCACAGTTTCAAAAAACCAATTCGATAGAGTTAAACCCCGTTGGTATGATGCACACTCTACAGAACAGGAACACCGCTCATTGAGTTTGGTGTAACTAGCTTGCTGTAGCTAGTTTGTGATGGTGCTGCCGTAAGGGGTAAGTTTACGGGAAGCGCCCACTGTCCCTAATGAAACTATTCCCTCAAACACGAGGAGTGTCTGGATAGATCGCCATAATCTGGTTATAAATTTCACATACTGCGTACCCATCAGACAGATCGAACGCGAACTCTTCACAATTGCGGCACAGCCTCCGTAATTTTACTGAAGAGCCTTATGCGGCGAAAACAGTTTTTTTACCGTTCATTTTTTACCGTCTGAAAGCAAGGCTCAGCCTTGCTTTCAGACAACGGCTTGGAGGGTTGATTCAATTCGTCTCTCTTACTAAAGATTCCGTTGAGATTTTTAGACAGGGCTAGAATCCAGCGTATTCTAGAGAACCTGATGTCCTTTACCGTCGGCTTTTGGCAGAGTTATGGATCGCTTTTTTAAGGTTACGGTGATTTCCCAAACCCCTGCTCCGCAAACCACTATCTATGCCGCGATGCACCAAGATTATGCGGAAGGGTTTGTCTGGGAAGAGCGCGATCGCTTTCCCGATGAAGCGAAGTGTGGCGAAATCGTGATTCGCAACCTCCTATCCGGCAACCGAGGTCACTATGGCCCGCTAGAGCATCCCCAAATTGTGTTGAACTGCGGCTGGTTTCCCCACAGCACCATGCAGCAAATCCGCACACACAGGGTCGGAATTAGCTTTTATGTGCAATGTTTGGCTGGGGATACAGAAGTCACATTTGTGAAGACCTCTGGTGCGCTCCACAAGGTCAAAATCGCTGACCTGTATGACCTATGGCACAATGGCGAGCGGGCTGTGCGCGAACGTAAAATTCGAGGTCGCCAAGGAGAAACACCGGGCACCTACCGTCGCGACTGCAAACAACGCCTGCGTCGGATGAAACTCAGAGTGCTGAATGAAGCCACTGGCGCTTTTGAAATCAGCCATATTCAGGATGTGATGTGTAGCGGCACTCAACCTGTCTATCGGTTAACGATGGCCGATGGCAAAACCTTAGACTGCACCACCAACCATCGACTGTTTACGAGCAATGGTTGGCAGCATATGGGAGATGCTGTCGGGTTAATCACCGATGATCAGCATCATGTGCTCGCAATGACTAAGTCTTGCGAGGTGATGTGCAATGGTTTAGTCAGACCGGATGCTCTTTATAGTCAAAAATCTTGGTTTGTTGCTCAGGCTCAGCAGGGTCTAACGGCCCGTGAACTGGCTGACCTCTGCGGTTGTTCTGTGGCGGTCATCGGCCATTGGTCAAAGCGCCATGGGGTGAAATTGGCGTCGGGTCGGCAGAAGGGATTGAAAACTGTTGTGGGCAACGGTCTCTATCGCGATCGCGACTGGCTAGAATCGCAGTTAGCTCAAGGTCTTTATGCCGACGAAATTGCGCAACTGGCAAACTGCTCGATCGAAGCTGTGAAGAAATGGGTCTATCACCATGGGTTGCAGTTAAATAAGCGCCCCCCTGGCACAACGACTCCTTGGAATAAAGGTCGTGGTGGTTATGAACTCAATCTTTCTCCTGAAAGCCGAGAACTTCGGCAGCAAAATGCCAAGCAATATACCCGCAGAGGGGCTGATTCTAACTTTTGGAAAGGCGGTGCATCCAGCGATCGCACGTTGATCGGAGCGTGGACTCGTCAGATTGCGCCTCAGGTTCATGCCAAGTTCGACTATGTCTGCCAATCTTGTCGCCAGAGAGGTGGCGAACTCCATGCCCACCATCTCGTCCCCGTCTTTGCAGATCCGTCTCTGGCCTATGAGTTTGATAATCTGGTGACTGTTTGTCAGCAATGTCACGAAGACATCCATAGTCAACACCGTGAAGCTGAATTTGCCCAGAATTTTCAACCGATTCTAGAACCGCAAAGCTGGGTGCCAAAACCTAAACCCAATGGTCGAAAATTGATGGCCCATCCAGTGAAGGTGGTTCATGTAGAATTTCTGGGTCTGCAAACGACCTACGACCTAGAAGTTGCCGGACAATGGCATAACTTTGTGGCCAATGGTGTGGTGGTGCACAACTCGTTCCGTTATACCGGCAGCCGCATCACCGACGTGTTAGAGGGCAAGCGCGAGGTCGAAGAAGTGTTTTATCTGCGCCCAGTGGGGGCCTATAGCGATCGCCAGGGCAAAAAGTATGAATATACCGAAGAGCTGCGCCAGCAAGATATCGAATGGTGTTTGAAGGCGTGCGATCGCTATGCCGAGCGGATTCAACAAGGGTTTTCAGAAGAGCATGCCCGGGGCTTGATTCCGTTTGATGTGCGGCAACACTGGGTGATGTCGGCCAATGTGCGATCGCTGATGCACCTGCTGGATCTGCGCTGGAAAGCCGATGCTCAACTTGAAGCCCAGCAGCTTTGTGAGCTGATTTGGCAGCCGTTTCAGCAATGGGTGCCGGGAATCGCGGAATGGTATGAAAGCAACCGGATGAAAAAAGCCCGACTTGCGCCGTAAGGATCGCTCGGTTGAACGCCTCTCGGTCTGACGCCCGGATCTGCTGGATCTGATCTACTGGATCTATAGGGTTTCCACTGGGAGATCCATCGATTGCATTGGGAACATCCCAGGGTGATTGGGGGTCATGACAGCATGATGGCGCGTGTGCAAGACACACCGCGTACTGGGGAGAATCGAACGCAGCGGAACAGCCGATGCTATTTCAGCGTTGTCCGATCTGTCCTCAGTTCATTTGTGTGGGCGAATGCGCGTCTTAAATACGTGTCTTAAAAGAATCGTTGGCCATTCACCGTCGTGATCAATGCTATGAACAACCGCAAGAATCCTGTAATCCGTCGCCAGTCTCCTGTGGCTGGGCGTAGAATCGCCACTGCTTTGGCCGCCGCCGCGCTGCTTTTGGGTGGCTATAGCCCTCAACTGTTGGCGATCGCCGAACCGTTTCAGATCAGCCAGCGCCAGTCTGACTGGGATGCGCTCTTTAACGTAGCGCGGGTGGTCAATGCCAACCAAGAAGTGACCGGTCTGGCCCTACAGCTCGACGTGCTGAATAAGCCAGAAACCACCTATGCCAACGCTGTCTATCAGGTTTATGCTCGCCAAGGCGGGCGCTGGGTGCAGATCTATAACACTACGGGAGCGCGTCTAATTGCCAGCCCGAGTGGTCGTCTGACCCTGCCTCCTGAGGTGATTTTGTTGAGCGATTTGCAGCGTCAACTGGGGCAAAACGTCAACCTGTCGGAGTTGGAACTGCGGTCGGTAGCGCTGGTGCGCTATGACCTGCGGGGTGGCGCACGCAACCTCGACCTGCAATGGGAGTCGGTGCAGCGCTATAGTGCGATCGCCCAGACGAGTGTGACTCAGGTAGAAAGCGGACGCAGCATTGTGGCTAGCAGCACTTCGACGAGCACTTCGACGAGCACTTCGACGAGCACCTCCAGCAATACTTCGACCAACACTTCTAACAACACGTCCAGCAATACTTCGACCACCACCTCCACGAACACCTCGACCAGCGTGCGGGAGAACAATGCGGGCAACTTTAGCCTGGCAATCTCTCAGTCTCGGGTCACGTACCCTGAGGTGGTCGCTCGGGTGTCGATTCGCCCCAGAAGCCGCAATGGGTTCTTAGAGGAGCGATTTGTTGGAGATTTCCTTTATCAGATGAATCAGCGGGCCCAGTTTGTTCAAGGGCTCAATGCAGGCGATCGCGCTATTGTGCGGCTCTATAACCTGCAAAACCAGCTAATTGGCTACAGCGAGTTTGAGCTTCAGTCTGAGTTTGTGGCAGTCAATCTGATTTTGCCCAGCCAGTCGATCGACTCACGCTTAGTGCGTACAGTGTATGGCATCGACCGCGATCGCAACGGTGTGATTGACCGCGACAACCGCACCTATTACGACTACTTCACCCAGGTGACGGGCTCCACCTATCGCGACAGCCGCGTTATCTTCTTGCCCAGCACTCAAAACATTGATACGCGCCTGTTTGCCTTGCGCGGCCTGCCCGAACCGCCCAGCACTTGCCAATACAGCAACTCTTTCCTAACGGGCAACTTCTCGCTGGTCAGCCGCACCATTAGCATCTTCCGCTCTAATTTGGCGTCTGCCCTCGTGGCCCTGCCGGGTGAAGTGGTGCAAATCACTCGCATCAGCACGACGACGATCTCTAGCTATGAGGTCAGTCGACTGATCATCGTTAATGAACGGGTCGGAGTATCGAGTGGCGAAATCATTGTCATCGATAACGATGGTGATTTTGAATACGACGATGACGACAACGGTCGTGGCGATGACGATCGCGGCGGCCGTCGTCACTGCAACCAGGGAATTGGCAACGGCTCAGAAGGCTGTGATCCGGGCAACTCTCGCCCCCACGGTGGCAGCAACGACGAAGGGGGACGCACCCCCGGCAATCGCCCTAACCGCAACCGCCGTTAACGCCGTTAGCATGGTGGGCTAAGTGGTGAATTGATGGGTGAATGGATTGGTGAATGAAGCCAACCCAATTGGGTGATTTTGGAAAAGCCTTGCACTGCAAGGCTTTTTCTATGGGCTTTCGTTGTGCAGACAAGCTTCCGTTTTTCCGTACAATCCAATGGCGTGACCTGCAAAGCCAGACGCTGACAACCCAACAAAAAAACAACAGCAAACCAACTGCATGGGCAGTGTGGCGGATAATCCTATAGCTGATAAACCTATGGCGGATAAACCCTATGGCGGATAAACCCGTAGAGGATAAACCTGTAGCGGATAAATCTATGGCGAATAAACCACTGATTACGGTCATGGGCCAAGCGATTACGGTTGGGCAAGCCTTCCGCTATCTGCAAGGGGCTGGCAAGCTCGACACGACGCTCAGCACGATTTTGCAGCAGCATGTGCTAGAGCAAGAGCTCAGCCCGTGGGTGGCGGCGATCGCCCCTCGTCAGATCGAGCAAACCATTGCTGATTTTCGCCAGCACCACCAGCTTAGCGATCCGGCTGAATTTGCCGACTGGCTGGTGAGCGAAGGGCTCGATCACGACACCCTGCGGCAGCGGTTTGCCCGTGAGCTGGGGCTGCGTACCCTCAAGCGGCAGATTGCCACCGACCAATTGCACAACTATTTCATTGAGCGCAAATCGCAGCTTGATCGGGTGGTGCTGTCGCGCATTGTGGTGGCGCAGCGCGATCTGGCCGAAGAGTTGCGCTATCAGTTGAGCGATGGTGCGGTCTTTGAGGCGCTGGCGCGGGAGTATTCGCTGGCAGGCGATCGCCATATGAATGGGATGATGGGGGCGATCGCCACCTGCGAACTGCCCGACGGGCTGCGGGCCGCCCTCGATGGGGTGGAGGCAGGGGCAATTGTTGGCCCCGTGGCGGTGGAGGGGGCGTGGCTGCTGGTGCGTCTCGAAACCAGGCTACCCGCGACGTTGGATGATCCTGACCTGATCCAGCAGCTAGAGGATGAACTGTTCGATCGATGGCTGCTCGGCAAACTGCAACAGATGGAGATTGAAGTCAATCTTGACGGCTAATGTCCTAAATTCCACGGTAATCTGAAAATGTAATCTGGAAATAGTGATGGGTAAGCGCTGTGTGCTGTAGCGCACTGTAGGCGGTCGTTAGCGATCCTGCTTTTGGGGCAGCGGCGTTGGCAGCACATTTGCAGACGAGTTTAGTGACTGTGAGTCAAGACTGGGGGTCAACGACGATGATGAAATCTTTTTGGCGTGGAATGATGGCGATGGCGATCGCTTGCTGCGTCTGGTTTGCGGGCGGTGTGCTGGGTACTCCAGCGGCGTTGGCCGTCACCCAAGTCAAGCTCACCGATGTCACCTACCACGACTGCCCGGCCGATGTCGCCAAGGGGGCTGTCACCTCTGGCACAATGATGGCAGCCAGTTGCTATATTATTACCGGCACGGCGGATAATCCAACCAACAAGACGGTTTATAACGCCGACATTTTTGGGCGCATCTATGACGCAAACCACAATTCGGTGATGCAAAACCGCACCCGCCTTGGCTCGGTCGAAGAAATTCCGCCCGGCAAGAGCACGTTTGAAATGCGCATTAGTGTCCCGGCTAGCCAGCCTGCACCGCTACAGCTTGAGCAGTTTAAGGCCTCCGGCTTTACCGGCAAGGTGCGCCGTTAGACTTGTCCAAGTTCTGCTACGTTTACCGGGCTGGCATCTGCACAGTTCTGCATTCGAGTTCGATTGCAGGTTGTTTGCAATCTCTTTGCACTATACATTGGCACTATAGATTTAGAATTGCTCATCCCCGTGGTCATAGCAATGCTCCTCCCAGGCAAATGATGCCATCATGAGTGCGCCGATGGACCATGTTATTGCTTTCAACGAGCGATCGCTCCAGACCTTGGGGCGATCGCTACGGCTAACTCAGGGCGAATTTTCGCTGATCTTGGCGCGCTGCAACTATGTTCGGCTGCGATCGCTGATGGTGCAAACGCTGCGGCAGCGTTCGGAGTTGGCGATTAGTGAACTGGTGCTGTCGGCCGACTCGCCCACAACGCTGCTGGCCGCGATTCACAGCCAGTTGGATAGGACTCGCCCGGAGGCGCTGCTGATTACGGGGCTAGAGGCGGTGCAGTATCTCGAAACCATGCTGGCTTCGGCCAATATGGTGCGCGATGAATTTCGCAAATACTGCCCGTTTCCGGTTGTGATCTGGGTCAACGATGGCGCGTTTCAAGCCCTCAGCGACCTGGCCCCCGATCTCAAAAGTTGGGCTACAACTTCGATTCGGTTTCAGTTTCCGGTAGAGGAGTTAATTAACTCGCTGCGGCGCTATGCCGATCAGATGTTTGACCGTCTGCTTACCGCTGGGGGCGATCGCCAGATGCCTGACGGAGTGCTGAGTTTGGAGGGCGGCAGCCGTTTACGTACAGAGCTAGAGTTTGCCCTGCGCGACATTGAAGCCAGCGACCATCCCCTCGATGCTGACCTGCAAGCCAGCTTGGCCTTTGTGCGCGGCTGCGATGCCCATCAGCGCCTAGAGATGGACACCGCCCGCCATTACTATGAGCAAAGCTTGAGCTTTTGGCTGCAAGACGTTACCGATAGTGCCGATTGGACGGCAGATACGGCGATTGATCCCCCCTACGGCAAGGCGCGATCGCCTGGGGATGAACGCTCGCCTGCCCGCATTATTGATTCTGGGCGCGATTCTGGAGATTCCTCTGGAGATTCCTCGGGGGATTCCAGCCCACCCCCAGACTCGTCTGCCGCCTTGCCGCCCCCCGGCAACCTCACCTATACGCTCCGGGCTGGGATTTTGCTGTTTCACCTAGGGCTGTGGTGGCGCAGTTACGCAGCCCTCCAGCGGACGGCCTATATGGCCTCCTGTCGCCAGGCCAAGCGCTATTTTGAGCAGTGCTTGACGCTGTTTCGGCAGCAGCAGCGCATGGATCTGGTGGGGATGTTTATCCCGGCACTGGAGGAGGTGCTGCAAAAGCTAGGTGACTGGCCTACCTTGGGGAGCGTCGCCCAGGAGGCGATCGCCCTGCACCAGCCCACTGACCCGATGCGCCTGTCTCGCGACTATGGCTTTTTGGCTGAGGTGGCCTTGGCTCGCTCGCAGTGGGAAGTCACCCAGCAGTTTGCTCAGCAGGCCCTCGACACCCTCGATAGCGTGGCCCAGCAGCCCGTTGGGTCTGCACCAGCGATCGCCCCCCTGCCTGGCGTCACCGATGATGTCCAAAGCGTGGCCGAACGTCACTACCGCAGCTGGTTTTTGCTGCTGCTGGGGCGATCGCAGGCCCGGCTCAAAGATAAGGCAGCCGCCACCGCCACCCTGCAAATGGCTGAGCAAACCGCCCGCCCGGCCGATGACCCGACCCTCTATATCCGCATTTTGCGCGAGCTGCAAACGCTTTATTTTGAGAATGGGGCCTACCTAGACGCCTTTCAGACCAAGCTCTGGCGCAGGCAGATCGAGCAACTCTTTGGCTTTCGCGCCTTTGCCGGGGCAGCCCAGCTCGATGCCCACACCCTAACGCCAACCTCTGAGCGATCGCCCGCCACCCCCGAAGCGATCGTCTCGCGGGAAATTACCGCATCGGGACGACAGCGCGATGTCCAAGGGCTGATTACCCGCATCGCCACCCCCAAAGACAAGCTGACGATTTTGCACGGCCCGTCGGGGGTCGGCAAAAGCTCGCTGATTGGAGCGGGGCTGATCCCGGCCTTGCGCGATCAGTTTCCCCAAGGGCGGCCGGTATTGCCGGTGCTGGTGGTGGCCTATACCAACTGGGGCAACACCCTAGCAACGCACCTAGCCGACGGGCTGACCGATATGGGCATGGCGATCGCTCCCCCCTACGGCAGCGGCAGCGTCCCCTATCAGCCGCTGCTAACCGAGCTCCAGCGCAACGAAGACCGCTATTTGCAAACGGTGCTGATTTTCGACCAGTTTGAGGAATTTTTCTTCACCTATTCCACCGTGCGTCAGCGGCGGCCGTTCTAT
>DATNOW010000770.1:0-6816 GCA_036703515.1 Chroococcidiopsis sp. | reverse complement strand
GACTAAGATCAGCCAAGGTTTAGGTAGGGGGCGCACCGCTGTGCGTCCTGATCTAAGATCCGCCGAGGTCTAGGTAGGGGCGCACCGCTGTGCGTCCTGATCTAGGAATTACACCTAAACAAATCCACGATCGCTAAGCGTGGCAAAGATAAATGTAGTGGCACTAGGGGAATATCGTTGAGCGATGAAGTTTTTGGTGCTGAAACATGCAGTGATTGAAGGCGCAGGGATTTTTGAACTGTTTTGTCGAGAAGCGGCGATCGCCTTCGACAGCGTGGATTTGTCTCAGGGGGAATCGTTTCCTGAGATCGCTGACTACGATGCGCTGCTGGTGATGGGTGGGGCGATGAATGTGGGCGACGAGGCGCAATTTTCCTGGCTGATCGAGGAAAAAGCGTTTATTCGTCAGGCGATCGCCCTGGGCAAACCCTATCTGGGCACCTGCCTGGGCGCGCAACTGCTGGCGGATGCCCTAGGGGGCACAGTGGGCTGGATGAAGTCACCGGAGGTGGGTGTGCTCCCCGTGACGCTTACCGCAGCGGGTCAGGCTCATCCACTGATGCAGGGGATGCCGGCCCAGTTTCATGCGGTGCAGTGGCATGGGCAGGAGGTTCAAACGATGCCCCCAGGGGCAACTGTGCTGGCGGCATCGCCCCACTGCCCTGTGCAGGCCTATGCTGTTGGCGGGTCGGCCTTTGGACTCCAGTTTCACAGCGAAGTGGACGACAACACGCTGGCGGCCTGGCTGAGCGTGCCAGACTATTGCGCTGATTTAGAAACGGTGTTGGGGGTAACGGCTTGTGCAGATATGACCCAAGCGGTCGCTAGGCACCTGACGGGGTTAACCCATCGCGCCCGCGTGTTGTTCCACAATTTTGTCGGTCTAGTCGGCGATCGCTCGGCCTATAGACCAGATTGATCCCTAGGGTTTTGACGGTAGCAGCGTGCCTACGGTCTTTTTATCGGGCTGGAAGAGGGCTTGGGCGACGCGCTGGATATCGGCGGGAGTGGCGGCATCGACGGCTTTGAGGTCTTCAAACAGATTTCGCCAGTCTCCGGTCAGCGCTTCGTAGGAGGCGAGCAGGCTGGCCATGCCTTGATTGGAGGACAGGTTTTGCAAGACGCTGGCGCGGGATTGCGTTTTAATTCGCTCTAGCTCTGCGGCTGAAACGGGTTCGGTTTTGAGGCGCTCGATTTCAACATTGAGCGCTGCGGCAATTTCTTCGACGGTGTGCCCTGGTGCGGTTAGCGCATACACGGCCAGCAGGTTATCATAGCGATCGCCCGGAAAACCATTCAGCACATCGACATCCAGCGCAATCTGCTGCTGTTCTACTAGCGCTTGGTAGAGGCGCGAGGTGCGCCCCCCGACGAGGATTGCAGCGATAATGTCGTAAATGTTGCGATCGGGGGAGCTAATGCCCGGTCGCTGATAGCCCTCTAAATACAGCGGTTCGGCGGGTAGGGTGAGGGTGACGCTTCTCGGTGCGGTTTGGATGGGGGCGGGCACGGGCGGGACTGGAACTTCGGTGCCGGGGCTATAGCGCCCAAAATAGGTGGCGGCCAGGCGTTTCACCTGTCGCGGGTTCACATCGCCCACGACCACGGTAATGATGTGATGGGGGGTGTAGTAGCGATTGAAAAAGTCGCGAATATCTTGACGCCGCAGGTTGCGGATATCGGTTTCATAGCCAATAATGGGGCGGCCGTAAGGATGATCGGCTAGCGCGGTTTCCAAAAACGCTTCGACTATGCGCCCGGTGGGTGAATTGTCGGTGCGCATCCGGCGTTCTTCTAAAATCACATCCTTTTCTTCGTAGAATTCGCGGAATACGGGTTCTAAAAAGCGCTCAGACTCCAGCGACATCCACAGCTCTAGTTTGTTGGACGGGAAGCTGTAGAAGTAGCGGGTGGCATCCGCACTGGTGGTCGCATTCAGCCCTACACCCCCCGCTTGCTCAACGATTTGCCCCATTTCGTTTTGTTTGACGTACTGGGCGGCCTCGGCCCGAACGCTGTCAAATTCTTGTTGCAGTTGAGCAATTTGCTCGGTCTGACCGCTGGCACGGGCCGCTTGCAGTTGGTCAAAGAGCTGATCGAGGCGATCGAGCACGGGCTGCTCAGCGCTATAGTCTTTGGTGCCGATGCGGGTGGTGCCTTTAAAGGCAAGGTGTTCTAAAAAGTGGGCGGCTCCAGTTTTGCCCTCTTCTTCTTGGGCTGCACCGACGTCTACGTAGGTCATAAACGATACGACCGGTGCCTGGTGGCGTTCTAGGACCACAAACCGCATGCCGTTGTCGAGGGTGAATTTGGTGACGCGATCGGCGACGCGATCAATGTAGGGTTGGATCGACGAGCCGTTTTGAGGGGCAGTCTCGCGGGCGAACGCCATGCCTTGGGGGGCGATGCACCATAGCCACAGGGCCGTGAAAACCAGCAAAATAGTTTGTTGCCAAGGGCGGCGGGAAAACGAATGGGGGTGCGATCGCATCAACTGAAATGAGGGCATGGGTCTGGAACCAAGCAATATCACCTTCCAGGATACTCCTAGGATTGACTAATTGGGATTGGCGCAGGGTAACCATTCGAGGGCGTACACTAGGGGCTGCCGAGAGATCCGGTAGAATGGCGAGAGTGATCCTCACCGGATGCCAGCCGGAACGTTAGGATGATCTTCGCAGCGGCGATGCCGTCGTATCTTTGTACCGATTTCGCATGACTGCTTTACATGACTCCTCTAAATAATGCGCTGACGCTGTTTTTCAGCCTATTGGTGGAAGCCATCCCCTTTTTGGTCTTGGGGGTGCTGTTTTCGAGCCTGCTGCTGGTGTTTGTGGATGAACGTCGTCTGCTGCAAATGATCCCGCGCAACCCCCTGCTGGCCGCGCTGGCGGGCAGCATGATCGGCTTTTTGTTTCCGGTGTGCGAATGCGGCAACGTGCCGGTGGCGCGACGGCTGCTGGTGCAGGGTGCCCCCAGCGCCATGGCGATTGGCTTTTTATTGGCGGCACCGACGGTTAACCCGATTGTGTTTTGGGCGACCTGGACTGCGTTTCGCGATCAGCCCGAGATTGTGTTTTTGCGGGTTGGGTTTTCGCTGCTGATCGCCACGATTGTCGGCTGGGTGTTTAGCGCCCAAGCTGATTTGCGACCGCTGCTGCAACCGGGGCTGGCCCGACAGATGGCCGTTCCCCCAGCGCCTCGTTCTAAAGGAGGGGCTGCTAGCGAAGGGCTCGATTTGCTGCAATCTGGCACCTTTTTGTTGGGGCAGGGCAGCGCCCCGGTGCGCCTAGACGCGAGCTTTCAGGCGGCAGCGATCGCCCCTAGCCAGCCTTGGTGGCAGACGGTGCGCGATCGCCTTCCCCTAGTAATGGACAACATCATCAGCGAACTGCGGGAACTGGGCGGTGTGCTGATCATCGGTACGGCGATCGCCTCTATCGTACAGGTGGCCATTCCCCGCGAGGTGGTGCTGGGCTTGGGGCAGGGGCAGATCACGTCCATTGTGGCGATGATGATTTTGGCTTGGGTGGTGTCGATTTGCTCAACGGTTGATTCATTTTTTGCCCTATCGTTTGCGTCTACCTTTACCAGCGGTTCCCTGCTCGCCTTTTTGGTCTTTGGGCCGATGATCGACCTGAAAAATATTGGGCTGCTGCTGTCGATTTTTCGCGGCCGGGCGATTGTTTACCTGTTTGCCCTGGCGGGTCAGTTGACCTTTGTGCTGACGCTGCTGATCAACCTGTACGTTAGCTAAGTTTCTGGCGTGCGGTTGCCCACTGCGATCGCCTTGCTCAGATTTTTACTCCATCGTTTTATCACTCCTTGCTATGGATAGTAGACTCCGCCTACCCGCCCGCCCCCGCTCCGGCAAGCCCAAGCTGCCGGCGGTATGGCTGGATATCGCTGCCATCACGGCCTGGGGGATGCTGTTGCTCAAATATTGGATCACGGGCAAAATCAACATTTTGCTGCACCCCGATTACGTCTGGCTGGCGATCGCCACGGGCATCTTTTTGCTGGCGCTGGGCGGGCTGAAAACTTGGCAGCATTGGCAACAGCGATCGCTGCGTGCTGCCACCGCAACCGCTGCCGATGGCGCTTCCCCGCCGCTGCACATTTCTCTGCTCGGGCCTGGTGTGGGCAGCACCATGCTGCTGCTGGTGGCATTGGTGGGGCTGGGCTTTACGCCGCAGCCCTTTGCCAGCGAGGTGGCGATGAATCGCGGTGTCACCGACACGTTGACCATGACGCGATCGCAACCCCAAGCCTTTCGCAGCAACACCCGCCCCGAAGACCGCGCCATCATCGACTGGGTACGCACCCTCAACGTCTATCCTGAACCCGATGCCTACGCCGGACAGCCCGTCAAGGTGGATGGATTTGCCATCCATCGTTCGGATCTGCCCACCAACTATTTAATGATTTCGCGGTTTGTGATTACCTGCTGCGCGGCGGATGTCTACCCGGTGGGTTTGCCGGTGAAGCTGACGGGCGATCGCTCCGCCTATCCTGCCGATCAGTGGTTTCGAGTAGAGGGCAGCATGATCACGGAAACCCTGGCTGATCAGCGCCAGCTGGTGATCGAAGCCAAAAGCCTTACCCCCATTCCCACCCCGGCAAACCCCTACGAATATTAGAGACTAGGCACGCTGCTGACGCCAAAACCGCAGAGTTTGGTCGCGGCTGCCGCTGACTAGCAGACCCCCATCGGCGCTGAGGGCGATCGCGTTGATCGGGGCGCTGTGCCCATAGAGGGTATAGGCCGATTTGCCGGTGGCGATCGCCCAAACGGCCAGGCTGCTGTCGTGGCTGCCCGTGATCAGGGTTTGCCCATCGGGGCTGGCGGCGATCGCGCTGACGGGCAGCAGGTGACCGCTGAGGCGATGATAGAGCCCGCCCGTATGCAGATCGCGCACCTGGGTTTGCATATCGACGCTGCTGCTGATCACCGTTTGGCTGTCGGGGGTGAGGGCGATCGCCAGCAGGGCTGCGCTGTGGCTAGACAGCGATCGCAGCCGTTCGCGGGTGCCCACCTGCCAAACGATGACCAGGCCGCTGGCATCGGCGCTGACCAGGGTTTGATTGTCGCTGCCGAGGGCGATCGCCGTAATTGCAGCCCGATGTTCGGTGAACTGATGCAGCAGGGCTCCGCTGGCTAGATCCCAAAGGCAGAGTTGGCGATCGGTGCCGCCACTGACCAACAGCCGACCGTCGCTGCTGATTGTCAAGGCGGCAACGACCCCAGTATGCCCGCTGAGGACGTGGGTTTCCTTCCCGCTGGTCGGGTCCCACAGGCGAATGGTCTGATCCCAGCCGCCGCTGGCGATTCTGCGGCCGTCGGGGGTGATGGCTAGACTGGCGATCGCCCCGTGATGCCCCTTCAGGCTGACCAGCGGCAGCGATTGCCCCGGCTGCCAGCACTGGACAGTGCCCTCATCTCCGCCGCTGACGGCCCAACGCCCGTCTGCCGCTACGGCTACGGCATTCACCGCCGCCCCCGTCTGCACCGTACCCGCCGCTGACCAGATTGGCGCGGGCGGGGGCGGAATTTGGGTGACGGGCAGCGCCGCTGCTTCTGTCGACGAGATGCCTAACCCCTGGTTACCCCATTGAATGCCACATTGGATGCCATGCTGAATCACATCGCCCACCGACTGGAAGCGATCGCCCACATCGGCTTGCAGCAGGCGGTCGATCAGGTTGGCAAGCTCGTTGTTGATCGGGCCCGCTACGCTGCGCCAAAACCAGCGGCGACTTTGACTGTCAAACAGCTCAAACGGGCGCAAGCCCGTCAGCAGATGGATGCAGGTGACGCCCAGGCTATACAGATCGCTGGCAAAAATCGCCTTGCCGTAGAGCTGTTCGGGGGCCGTATATTCCGCACTGCCAATGGTTGTTCCTGTCTCTAGCATGGCTGCCGGGGTAAGCTGCTTCGCCGCCCCGTAATCGACTAAAACAATGCGGCGATCGCGGGTTCGTCGGATTAAATTGCTGGGCTTAATGTCACGGTGAATAATTTGGTGGTCGTGCAAAAATTGCAGCACCGGCAAAAAATCTTCGAGCAGGCTACGAATATCGCCTTCGCTAAACGTGCCGTCTTCTTGCACCTGTTGCAGCAGGTTGCGCCCGTTGATAAATTCCTGCACCAGATAGTGGCGATCGCCCCGTTCAAAATAGGCATACAGATCGGGCAGTTGGGGGTGCCGCCCCACCTCACCTAAACGCGCCGCCTCCTGCCGAAACACCTCACGTTCATACTCCAGCTCATGCCCCATATCCTTTCCCGCTGCGACAAACCCCTTGATGATGCAGCGCCGGTCAATCAGCTTGTAGGTATCTACGGCTAGATAGGTTGTACTCAAGCTGCCGCCCCCAATCTGGCTGAAAGCACCATAGCGATCGCCCAATAGCAACCGCGACCCGCAATAGAGGCAAAACGTTGCCCCGTCTGGGTTTTGCGGATTAGGACAGGTTGGGTTGCAGCAGTAGTTAACCGTCATTCACAGCACCAAGCATCATAATTCGATAGTGTCTTAGAGGGTGGGAAGGCGGACTTATGCCCCTACCCCACTTTGCCCGGTTCGCCTGCGGTGGGATGTCCGGTCAGCGGCGTCTGGGGATGGTGCGATCGCCCGTGTAATTCGCCTTCAAAATCCTCGTTGACCAACAGGGCCTGCTGCGGCACACCGATATCGATATTGGCATCATCAAAGGCATTTTTGAGGCGGCGGCGATATTCTCGGGCGACCTCCCATTGCTTTAGGGGTTGGGTTTTAATCCACAGGCGGACGGTGGCCCCAACGTGGTCGAGGC
>DATNOW010000769.1:0-3771 GCA_036703515.1 Chroococcidiopsis sp. | reverse complement strand
CCAGAGAGCGGAGAGGTGCGGCTAAAGCCGCTGCCCTGCGCTAGACCACCGCCGCTGGTGCTACTGCCGCCAGGCAGCAGGTTGATCGGCGGGGTGTCGAGGTTTAAAAAGCCGTTGCTGGAATTGCCATTGCTGCTGTCTGATGACGAGGTGTTGCGATCGCTCGGTGAAATCAGCGTCAGTCGTGGCGACACCGTCGGGCGCGATCGCCGATCATCGGCGGCATCTCCTTCTTTGGAGCGATCGCTAGAGCCCGCAGCGCCCTCTGTGTTACCGTCTGCACTCCCCTCTCCATTGCCAACTGGCGAGCCCACCGTGGATGGACTGCTAAAGTCGTTGAGCAGCAGCGGTAGCGTGTCGATATCTGCCCCGATGGCGCTGTCAGACTGGGACGGAATAGAGCTATTGTTGCCCGTACGCGGCAAGCCGTCTAGGCTAGCGACTCCCGTACCCGACCCCGTGTTAGACGCAGGAGACTGAGCCTGGCTACCCTTTCCCAGAATCTTAGAATACTTCCAATACACCGCAAAGGTGCCTAGGGTTAAGAGCACTAGACTCAGTGAACCCCACACGGCGGGCTTCTTCAAAACTCGCAGGCGAGCTTTGAGATATCGAATGGAGGATGGATCGGTATGAGGTGCCATGGTTTAGCCAACGCGAGGTTATGACAACGCGATCGCTAGATCGACAGTTTTATCGCCGCTAGCGCAAAATAACGCTGAGATTTAGTCTGGCCCTATCCTAACGGTTTTCGCCCTGAGATGGCGGAGGGTCCCCCGGAGACTTCATCAACTCCTCATCTTGGCCGTCCCGATCGAATTGGCCCGATCGAATTGGATAGCTATCGCGCCGCCCGATAAAGCAGAAATCCACCCGCCGTTAATCCAAACAGGTTGGGCAGCCAAGCGCCCAGTATCGGCGGAATAAAGCCCAATTGGGCGATCGCCCCGGTGGTCACAGCCATAAGGTAATAGCCAAACACAATCATCAGGCTGAGGGCAAACCCCGTCGCCCGCCCCGTACGTCGCAGCGTCGCCCCCAGCGCCGCCCCCACAATGCCGTAGGCAATACAGATAAACGGCAGGGCAATCTTTTGCTGAATCCTCACCTGTAGCTCTAGCAGCTTGTCATCGTCGCCTGATTGCGCTAAAAGCTCCCGGTATTCCAGCGCTTGGGCAATATTCATCTCGTTGTAGTCGCGGCGGCGTGACGCCAGATCGAGCGGCTTACGCGAAATTTGCAGCTGCTGCTCTTCAAAGGTAGCAATGTTGCGAAATCCACCGTCCGACGAAACGCCATAGATCGTGCCGTCATAAAAATTCCACAGGCTTTTTTGAAAATCCCACAGAGCCGACTGGGCCACGATGATTTGATCCAATCCTTCCTTCGAAAAATCGAGAATCGTTAAGCCCTGCATCTCCTTGCCGTTAAACCGTCTGGCATAGAAAATCCGACTCAGCGTCTTGTCTGACTTGCCGTTACGGTCTTCCCGCTCTTCGTACTGCTGGTAAACAATATTTTTTTCTTGAAACGTCGGCCGGTCTTCGTTGAGCGCCTGCTCTAGCTTATTGGTGGCGCGGTAGTTGGCCGCGGGCACAATCAGCTCGTTGAAGGCAAAAGTCAACCCGGTGACCACACAGCACAGCACAATGGCCGGCATCACCAGCCGATAAACGCTGATGCCGCAGTTGCGCAACGCCACTAGCTCACTATCGTTAGACAAGCGGCTGTAGGTCGTCAGTGTAGCCAACAGGGCCGCCACCGGAAAGGCATAGGCGACAAATTCGGGCAGCTTCAGCAAGACAATTTCGAGGGCCAGCGAAAGCGGCAACCCATATTTGGCAATGCGGCTAATCAGGTCAAACACGGCTCCGATCGAGACACCGATCGACGAAAACGCCCCTACCCCAAACAAAAAGGGCAAGAGCAGTTCGCTGGCAATGTAACGATCCATGATTGACAGCCGGGGTAGCCAAAACCACGGGTCAGCGTTGGGTTTAGAGGGCTTGGTGAAACCAGAGGTCATAACCGGCGACGTTGGGGATAGAGACTCAAATGCCTAGCTTAACAGTGCACAGGTCAACCCTGCGAGCTTGGGTGAACACTCTTGAACGGTCGAATGAACATTCGGAACACTCTCAGCACAAACCTGATGCCGTTCAGGCGGCTTTAGACCTGAAAGGTTTCGCCCAGATAGTATTGCCGCACTAGCGGGTTGCCATACAGTTCGTCGGGGCTGCCCGCGGCCAAAATCTGCCCGTCGCGCATAATGTAGGCGCGATCGGTAATGGCCAGCGTTTCACGCACGTTGTGATCGGTAATCAAAATCCCAAGCTGGCGATCGCGCAGTTGGGCCACAATGGTTTGGATTTCGGCCACTGCAATCGGGTCTACGCCTGAAAACGGCTCATCCAGCAGCAAAAACTTTGGCCCCTCGGTGCCAGTCGCCAGGGCGCGGGCAATTTCGGTGCGGCGACGCTCCCCCCCTGAGACGCGATTGCCCATGGTATTGGCCACTTTTTCCAGACGAAATTCTTTGAGCAGAGCATGGAGGCGATCGCCCTGCTGATCCCGGGGAATCTGCGTCTGCTGCAACACCAACCGCAGGTTATCTTTGACCGTCAAATGGCGGAAAATGCTCGGTTCCTGCGCTAAGTAGCTGATGCCCAAACGAGCCCGCTCCGACATGGTCAGGGTAGTGATGTCAATATCATCCAGCCAAACCCTGCCTTGGTTGGGGCGCTCTAAACCCGTGGCGATGTAGAACGTTGTGGTTTTTCCAGCCCCGTTGGGGCCGAGTAAACCAACAATTTCTCCCCTAGAGACCGACAAGCTGACGCGGTTGACAACTCCGCGCCGCCCGTAGGACTTATGGATATTTTCCAGCACAATTTTCAATCGTTCACTCTCAGTGCTGCGTTAAGGTGCGTTGCTTGGAGCATGGATGCATCCCTAGGATTTCGAGATTTGCCCTAACCGGCGATCGTACAGGACTGGGACAAACTCGTCAAAATAGGTAGAGATGATTTTGATTTTAGATTTTGATTTTATCAGAGCAGATTCCCTAGAAGCGTATTGCGGGGATCAAGTTTCCGCCAAAATATCGTGGGCGATCGCCCTTTCCACACCATCCAAGTCGCCGCTCAGCATCTCGTCGACTGTGCCACCTAGGGCAAAATCGGGCTAAACGGCGTTTTGAATTCTGGCTTGGGGTTGAAAGGCAATTCACCCACCGCTGCGGGGCCGGTGGGTGTCGAGGAGGCCACAGGCACGTTGGGGTCTTCGACGATGTAGATCGACTCGACCTGCTCGCCGGTATCTGGCACTGCCAAAAATCGCCCTTCGTCAATCAGATAGGTAATCACTTCACCCCGCAGGCTGTTGCCTTCTTGCAGCACATAGACATCGCCACTCAGCACAATCCGCCGCTCGCGGCTATAGTATTGCGCTTGGATCGACGTCGCCTGAATTTGTCGCGCTGGGTAGTTAATTTGGACATTGCCACGTGCCGTGATCACCCCTGTGACGGCATTGGCTTCTTGAATGTCAGACCGTAGGGTCAGGGGCTGCTGGCTATCGGGTGCGGTTTGGGCCACGGCAGGCGAGAGGCGAGAGGGGCCAATCAGGCTGCTGAGTAAAATAGCGGGAACCAAGAGCACTCTCGCTCGATAGGCGATCGCGCGGGATAAGCGAAATACAGACATCATAAAACCTATTCCTAGAGCGCAGCGCCGACGGGATAGTTTAACCAATCCAGCCGTTCAACAGAAC
>DATNOW010000768.1:0-2544 GCA_036703515.1 Chroococcidiopsis sp. | reverse complement strand
GTTTACCGAGCGCTACAGCTACCTGATCAGATTCGACCCTGACACGGCTCAAAAACTCGCTGCCGAATATCCGCAATACCAACCCGTATCAAAAGCTTCCTAGGAGCCGCGAAAATGACAAACGTAGCCCACTTGCCCGTTAAGAATGCCCAATCCCCCCATCAACAGATCGATCGCGTCTTAGAGAGCAATCTACCCCCCTGTAACGTCGAGCTTGAGGAAACGATCCTAGGCGGGTTGATTCTCGACCCTGGGGCGATCGCCCGTGTTGCCGAGTTAATTCGACCGGGCGCGTTTTACATTGCTGCTAACCAAGCCGTCTATGATGCTTGCCTAGGGCTGTATCGGAGCGATCGCGCTATTGATTTGATGGCAATTTATCAAGAGCTTGTCGACCGTGGACAGCTTGACAAGGTTGGTGGGCAGCAGCGATTAGCTCAGTTGATCGAAGAGACGATTAACGCCGTCAACATCGATCAGCATGCCGAGCTGCTCAATCGACTGCACCAGCAGCGGCAGCTAATCAACTTTGGGGCAGAGGTGGCTATGCTTGGCTGGCAACCTGATCCGGTTGAAACCATCGCAGCGGCTGAGCGGAAATTGCTGGCAATCGCTTCCGGTGGCAGTGCAGCCCCAACAGTGCAGCCGATGTCTGAGCGGATGATCAGCGCCTACGATCGCCTGGAGGCACGGAAAGCGGGCAAGATTGCCCCAGGCATCCCAACCGGATTTTACGACCTTGACGCCATGACTCAAGGCTTGCAGCGGTCAGACCTGATCATCATTGCTGCTCGACCGTCGATGGGTAAAACGGCGATCGCCCTCAACATCGCCCGCGCTGTAGGTATCTCGCTGCCTGTGTTGGTGTTTAGCCTGGAAATGTCTACTGAGCAGTTAGACGATCGCTTGCTTGCTGCTGAGTCAGGTACCGAGCTGTCGGCAATCAGAACCGGAAAGATTGCTAAAAACCAGTGGGAAAGCATTGGTCACGCGATCGCCCGCTTGTCCGATATTCAGATTGAAACGATTGACGATTCTGATATCACGGTGCAGCAGATGCGCTCTCACGCCCGACGGTTTGCCGCACTGAACGGTGGGCAGATTGGGGCGATCGTGATCGACTATCTGCAACTGATGGGAGATGGGGACGCTGGCGCAAACCGCGTGCAAGAGCTGTCCGTGATCACTCGCCAACTGAAAAAGCTAGCTCGTGAACTGGACGTCCCGGTGATCGCCTTATCCCAGCTCAGTCGGGGCGTAGAACAGCGCACCAACAAACGCCCGATGATGTCTGACTTGAGAGAGTCGGGGAGCATCGAGCAAGACGCCGATTTGATCATCATGCTGTACAGAGACGAGTACTACAACCCAGACACCTCAGAGCGAGGGATCGCCGAGGTGATCATTACGAAGCACCGAAATGGGCCGGTTGGCACCGTCAAGCTACTATTCGAGCCACAGTTTACCCGGTTCCGTAATTTGGCAGCAACAGGAGGGCGCGCATGACTTGCCCCGTTTGCGCTTGGTGCGGCGATCCGCTGTTTGGCGAAGTCCACACACTCGATCGCCAGCAGTATCACTCAAGCTGCGCGACTACCTACCTGCACACATCGCTAAACGAACGACTGCAAAGCACAGGGTTGATCAGCATCGCCATTGCCCTAGCCCCTATTGCCAAGAACCTTTATGAGCAACGACACACTACCCGCTCTAATCGACTGGTTTTTTACCGCCTCACCCGTCCTTACTCCGTTCGAGTTGCGCCCTGGAATCGTCGTCCTAGAAGGAAAATGGTTTGACGGGATAGCCGAGCAGTGCGAAAACGTATTAGCTGGGCGCGTTGAGCCGAGGGCTATATCAGGCGGGCTATTACGCGATCTAGTTGACTTGAGGGCAATTTATGAACAAACCGCAGCAGCAAACATTAACCGAATCACCCCGAATCAGGGCGGGCGATCGCGTCTCTTACAGCACGCCAGATCCCACACCAAAAGAGCCGGATAGGGTGACGTGGCGAGTGGGCACGGTCGAAAAGATAATAACGGGAGGGGTGGCAGCTATTGACATCGGGTTGACGGTGACACCAATGGTCAGACTTGAAGATTTGCGCCCTCCTTTCTGACCACAAAAAAGCCCAGCGATCACGACATCACTAGGCTTTTCAGGACTCAATATTCTTCCCCTATTCTAACGAGGTTTTATGCAGATCAGGCTTCAACAACCACAAGATGACGCTTTAGATTTAATCCGCCAAACGATTGATCAGGCTTCAAACGAGGCGTTTTCAAATTGGTACGCAACGATTGAAGAAATCCTTCAAGAAAATGCGATCGCCATCCCCGACAATCCACGGTTACTTGATTGTGATCAGGTCAAGATAAGGAACTATTTTGAATTCAAAGCATTTGATTCTACGGCAGACGCAAATGAACAAATCTTGATTGAAGAGGTTTTGGTCAGAGGGATTAAGGTTGCAACATTTTCTTTTGTCCCCTCCGAGCGCCGCTATGAAATCAACAGGTTCTGATACGCAACTCACCCACA
>DATNOW010000767.1:0-12124 GCA_036703515.1 Chroococcidiopsis sp. | reverse complement strand
GAGCGTCCTCGCCCTTTTTCGATCACCAGACATGAAAGCCGGTAGCGCTGTAGGTAGATCGCAGCCGATAGCCCGCCTGCGCCGCCGCCAACGATGATGACATCGTAAACGTGATCAAGTCGCTGATCCAGATTTTTCTTAGAAAGTTTCATGGAGATTGTGCGCGTGGCTTGCTATCAGTTTATGCTAACGCCCTCAGTTATGCTAACGCCCTCAGCGTGAATCACGACAAGTGGATCAGGACAGCATGACAAATCGTGGGCGGCAAAAAACAAATCATTCCCTAAAACGCACTGCTAGAGGGTTTTAAGGAATGATAGTAGGTCTATGAAAGAAAAACACTGTGCACCTAGGCGTGACCTAGGAAGCAACGGCGCTGGGCTCATCTTGCTTGATCGTCAGATAGCGAACCACTTCATCGCTGAGGCGCATAGCCCGCTCAACGGCTGCCACGGTGCCACCGCTCGATTGGTAGTTCATTTGGATGTAAATACCTTCGCGGTGCTTGCCGATGTCATAGGCGAGACGACGCTTACCGCGATGCTGTGTTTCAATGTCTACTGCGCCTTGCTCTTTGAGGATATTCTGATATTTGGCGATCGCTTGATCCACCAACTCATCGCCCAAGTCGGGGCGAAGAATATACATCATCTCGTACTGGTTCACGTTAGATAAGCTCCTTATGGACAATGACCTCAGCCGCAAAGGTTTCTGGCCGCAGAGAATGACCCAAAGCAATAGAGTTGCTCGTCTCTCCGCAGAAGTCTTTGCTAGAGGTAAGGGATTTCAATCATATACCAGATAGAGTCAATCGGCTATGGCACAGCGCTATGTTCGAATCCAAACTAAGATGGGGCAATTGTATTATGGGTTGCTCAACCTTGATCGCCAGGTTCAAGTCTTAGATGCTCCACCCTGGCTGAAAGGTCAGCCTACCGATCAAGTGCTGCCCCCCGATAGCTATCAGCTTTTAGCACCCTGCGCACCGTCGAAGATTGTGGCGATCGGCAAAAATTACTCGAAACATGCGGCCGAGATGGGGGGTGAGACGCCCGCCGAGCCGCTGCTGTTCCTTAAGCCGCCCACGAGCATCGTCGCTGCTGGAGCGCTGATTTACTACCCGCCGCAGTCGCAGCGCGTCGATTATGAAGGGGAATTGGCGCTTGTGATGGGTGAACTGTGCGTAGACTGTACGCCAGAGCAGGCCCAGTCAAAGATTTGGGGCTATACCATTGCCAATGACATCACGGCCCGCGATCTGCAAGAAAAAGATAGCCAGTGGACTCGGGCGAAGGGGTTTGACACGTTTTGCCCGTTAGGCCCTTGGATTGTCAGAGAGTTGAGCGCTGGGGCAAGGCTGCAAACTTTCTTGAATGATGACGCTCAGGCGGTGCAGTCGGCCTCGATTGAGGAAATGACGTTTCCGCCCGAGGTGCTGGTGTCGTATATCAGCCAGGTGATGACGCTGCTGCCGGGGGATCTGGTGTTGACGGGCACTCCCCAGGGGATTGGCCCCCTACAGGTGGGCGATCGCGTCCGGGTAGAAATTGAGGGGATTGGGTCGTTAGAAAATCAGGTCGTTCCCCGCAAAATGGCAAACGGAGAGGCGATCGCTTAAGGGTATGGCGATCGCCTCTCTGTCCTGACTCAGCCATTTTCTGGCTCAGCTTAATAAATTCAAAATCCTTAGCGCACCTGCATATGCACTGCTTCAGAAATAGTTGGGATTTCGGCATAGAGCCCGCGAATAGACTGAATCACCGAATAACCAACCGCCACCAGCGTCCCCAAAAAGGCAACGTTCATCACGGTTTCCAGCAGCAGCCCACCGCCCAACGCGGGGCCTAATACGCTGAGGACGAGGCTGACCAACACAAGCGCAATGTCGATCAACAGGGCCTGCATGGTGTTGAAGCGAATGAAATGGCTGATCTGCTCGTTGCGCACGACGCCAAGATAAAGACCAAAAAATACGATCAACCCGGCAAAGGGGATCGTGCTGTAAAGCTGGATAAACGGCAAAATTGGGATAAAAATGACGCCGAAAAGCGGAAATTGGCTCAGAATGGGCGCTGCGAATGCCATTGATTCAATCAACGGCAGTAAATAGGGCAGGCAGGCAAACGTCCGATCTAGGGGGGTGGCTAAACCACGGGTCATGATGTCCTCTCTTGGGGTAACGCGATGGTCGTCCTCGTTAGGATAGCGAGATCGGCAGGCGATCGCTATGGGGATGCACTTTCAGCTTGCAGTACGCTTGCGGTTGTCTGGTTTTTGTCTGGTTTTTGTCGCGTAATTTATATAGGCATTCCCTAGCTTTAACAATAGCGCACGCTTTGGTTTCGGTGTATGGGAGGGGGCTCAAGCTCGCCACTGGATTGGCGATGTCAGCATTAGCCGCATTCGCTGCACTAACAGAACGCAGAATGGAGAGCGCTATGTCAGGGGTGTGGCAAATTGTCATCTCAAGTTCATCTGACCAACACGCAATCGTCAAACTGGCTCGATATCTTACAAATACAGGTGAATGAATGCTCAAGAGAGGCGAAGTGCAGCCAAGTCCTCAGGTCTTTTTCCACTGATGGCCGACCCCCCGCACTTTGCTTCTCTTTTCTTTTTGTTGATTATTTGCCGACTTTTGCCGACTTTTTGCCGATTTCTTGGTGGCGGGTTTTGGTGGCGGGTTTTGGTGGTAAACACGAGGGGCGATCGCCTGGCAGCTGCGTCGGTTATTCAAACACAGCGCCTAACTCTAGCAGGGCATTTTGGCTGGCTTCAGCAATACCTTTACAGTCATAAAACCGCGTTCTAAACGCGCCTACATTCGTCAAATTTGCTTTGCTCAGATCGGCATGGCTGAGATTAGCATGATCGAGGTCAGCACTGCTTAAATCGCTTCTAGACAGGTTGGCCGCGCTCAAATCGGCGTTGCGCAGGTCAGCCTCACGTAAGTCAGCCCCGCGCAAATCGGCCCCGCGCAAGTCGGCCCCGCGTAAATCGGCTCCCATCAAACAGACGCTGCGCAAGTCCACATCCTTAAGCTGGGCTCCCCGTAAGTCTGCGCCACGCAAGTAAGCTCCCCGGAGCCCTGTCGCGCTTAAATCTGCATTGCGCAGGACTGCATTGCGTAAATCGGCTCCGCGCAGGTTGGTGTTGCGTAAGCTGGCATGGCTCAAATCTGCTTTAGGCATATTGGCCCCCACCAACTCTGCGCTGTCTAAGTTGGCATGTTGCAGGTTAGCGCTGCGTAGGTTGCTGTTGCTCAAGGTGGCATGGCTCAAGTTGGCGTTGCTCAGATTGGTGCTGCTCAAGTTGGCATAGTTCAAATCAGCGTTGTTGAGCTGGGCATGGTTCAAATTAGCCCCGAGCAGTCCGGCCCTAATCAGGCTAGCGTTGGCCAAATTGGCATTGCTCAAATTTGCACCGGGCACGATTTGACTAGACAGATCGGCGCTTTCTAGGGCGACCTTAACCACGTCTTTAACCGGCAATTGCTTAATGATTTGGGACTGTTTAAAGAGTGTTTTGATTGCGGGTGCTTTCCTATGGCGAATAAGTGTCTGAATGTTGTTTAATTTTTGGTTATGCATGATTAATAAATGTTGATTTGTGAATGAATTGAATGACGATCTCTCAAGACAACAGGCTGCTTAATAAAGTCGAAAGTCTGGGATGTGGCTGGCTTTCAACAAAACTCTAATATGTTGTGAACAGGTCTATCTAGGGTTGAAAATAGGTTGCCAGCGAGCAAGAGATTTCACGCCTCTAGGCTTGGCTAATACTTTAGGAAAAACCTTGACTAACAAAGACAATTAAGATTCTTGAGCGTCTTGAAAACAGACTGATTGTAGTAAAAATCCAATCTGGAACGACTGCTTTAAAAACTGCATTGCGTAGCGTTCCTATGACATCTGCATTACGCCATGTCTGGTGAATTGCATTGCTCCTGCGCGAGAAATTCCAAGCTGTGCAGGAGATTTTGTCTACATAAATTTTGGCTACATTAAAATCTGGCCACCTTGAATTTGGCTACATCGAGTTTGCTTGCATTGAACCCGGCCAGCTTGGGACACCTTGGGGCAATTTTGTTAGGCAAAGCCGCGCAATTTGGGCAAGACCTAAAAAACTCGATCGCCTATTTCCATTGAAAAGCTGAAGTCTTGGTTTTCACTACGCACAAGCACTCATTTTAAGTACGCGCTTGTGCGTATTTTTGCCTTAATGTGCCGTGAATTGACTGGCTGCGTTGAAAAATTGTCGGTAAATTCCCTGAATCACCAGGGTTGTTGTTAAAAGGGTGACAAAGGCCAGCATGAACATGATCAGCATTTGATAGAGGGCGGCATCAAGGGGGCTAACGCCGCTGAGCAGCTGGCCGGTGATGATGCCAGGCAGGGTGACGACGCCGACGACGAGCATGGCGTTGAGGGTGGGGATCAGCCCGGCTTTGATGGCTTCGCGGCGGTAGGAGGCGATCGCCTGCTGGGGTGTGGCCCCAAGGCAGAGATGGGTTTCAATTTCGAGCTGGCTGCTGTTGAGGGTGGTGACTAAGCGCTCGCCGGCGATCGCCGCCCCATTCATGGCATTGCCCAGCAAAATCCCCGCCAGCGGAATCACATACTGCGGCTCATACCAAAGCTCGGGGCGAATCACGACAAAATTAATGTAGGCCAGGGTGAGGGCCGTGCTGATGCCAATGGAACCGCCGACGATGGGCAGCAGGTTGGGCACCTTTTTGCTGATGCGATTGCGGGCTACCACGGTGGCGATGCTGAGCATAACGGCAATTACCGCTAAGACCACCCACGGGTCTTGCAGGGCAAACACAATCGCCAGCAGATAGCCCACCACCAGCAGTTGCACGACGGTGCGCAGGGTGGCGATCGCCAGATTCCACTCTAGCCCCAGCCGCTGCCAGGCCGAGAGGGCGATCGCCGCCACCATCAGCCCTAAGGAGAGCCCCATTTGCAGGGGCGTTAATTCAATCAGCGAGTTCATAGTTATGAAATCTTGAGGGTTTATGAAATCTTGAGGGGCAGCGGCGATCCGGCTGTTTCATCATCTCACTCTGTCATACCCCCTTGGCCTCGCCAATCCCAATCCAGGAATTTATGCGGTCGCGTTGATCAAATTGGCAAAAAATTGGCAAATCTGTGGGAGAACATATACAGAGCAACGTTTGGTAAAGGTGTGTGAGTTTTATTCCTCCGTTTGATCTAACCGAGCAATACAAAGTCATTGGTGCCGAAATTAGCGCGGCCGTGGCGGATGTATTGGCGTCTGGGCGCTATATCAATGGCCCAGTGGTTGAGTCGTTTGAGCGCCAGTTTGCTGACTACATTGGTACCGCTGAGTGTGTGGCCTGCAACTCGGGCACCGACGCGTTGTTTATGGCGCTGCGGGCGCTCAATATTGGCCCGGGTGATGAGGTGATTACGGTGCCGTTCACCTTTTTTGCGACGGCTGAAACGATTAGTGCTGTGGGCGCAACGCCGGTTTTTGTCGATATCGACCTCAACACCTTTAACCTCGATGTTGGCCAAGTTGCCGCTGCAATTACACCGCGCACCAAGGCGATTATGCCCGTTCATCTGTTTGGGCAGGCGGTGGATATGACGGCCCTGATGGCGATCGCCAATGACCATCAGCTCTGGGTGATCGAAGACTGCGCCCAGGCGACCGGGGCAGCCTGGGCTGGGGCAAAGGTGGGCAGCATCGGGCACATTGGCTGCTTTAGCTTTTATCCGACCAAAAATCTGGGCGGCTGCGGCGATGGCGGTGCGGTTACCACCCAGGATGGAGCGATCGCCAATAGCCTGCGCGTTTTGCGCAACCACGGGCAAACGGGGCAATACCGCCATGCCGAAATCGGGCTCAACAGCCGTCTCGATGCGGTGCAGGCGGCGATTTTGCAGATTAAGCTGCGCTACCTCGACCAGTGGAATGCCCAGCGCACGGTGGTGGCTAAACGCTATCACCAACTCTTGCAGGCGATCCCTGGGATCATTTGCCCAACGGCATTGGCGGGCGGCAACAGTGTCTGGAATCAATACACTCTGCGGATTGTGGGACCAGAGGCGAATGGGCGATCTGGCAATGGGCAATGGGCTCAAGCGCTAGAGCAAGGCACAAGGCGCGATCGCGTCCGTTTGCAGTTGCAGCAGCAGGGCATTAGCTCAACGGTTTACTACCCGATCCCGATGCACCTCCAGCCGGTATATCAGCAGGTGGGCTATCAAGTCGGGCAGTTCCCCAATGCTGAACGGGCCTGCCAAGAAGTGCTGTCGATCCCGATGTTTCCTGAACTGGCGGCGGATCAGCAAGAGCAGGTTGCGTATGGGCTGAAGGATAGCCTGTTGCAGGTGCCCGTCGAAGTTTAGTCATGGCCACATCCCAACTTTAGAGACGCGATAAAATAAATTATCCCCCTAGCGATCGCGCTGAGATGGCGTGCCGAAATTGAATGAGGCGGCGAGATTTTCTGCAAGTTAGTGTGGCGATCGCGACGGTCAGCAGTTTGGCAACCAGTTGTGGGGATTCCGGGGAGGTCGGTGATGTGACAACCTTAGATGTGCCCCAGCGCTTTGCGCTTAGAAGTTCTGCCTTTGCCGATGGTGGTATGATCCCAGCGGTTTACACCTGTCAGGGGGGCGATCGCTCCCCCGAGTTGCACTGGGACGCTCCACCCAGCGCGACCCAAAGCTTGGCGCTGCTGGTGGATGATCCCGATGCGCCGCGCGGCAGCTTTACCCACTGGTTGCTCTACAATCTGCCGCCGGATCTGCGTCAGTTGCCAGCGGGGATTACCAACCAGCCGCAGCTAGAGGGCGGCGGTGTCCAGGGCAAAAATAGCTTTGGACGCATTGGCTATGGCGGCCCCTGTCCGCCGAGCGGCACCCACCGCTATGTCTTTCGGCTTTATGCCCTCGATCAACGGCTGGATCTGCCGCCGGGGGCCAACCTGTCACAGGCGATCGCGGCCATGACGGGGCACGTGTTGGCCGTAGCGATTCTCACCGGGCGGTTTGCGAAGGCATAGGGAACGGTCGTTGCAGGAGGGCGAATGCCACCTAGGATAGTAATTGGGTTAATGGGTTGAATGCGATGGGCTGAGGCGCTGTAGCGGTTTGCCTTTGATTTGCCTGTGGTTTACTTACGGTTTGCCTGTGCTTTATCTGGGTTTGCCTGTAGTTTACCCGCAGCTTGCCGGGGGTTTGCCTCGGCGCTACGATCCACCGATTGTTCTTCTCATTATTCCTATTCCTACTCTTCTAAGCCGAGCTATCCGCCATGTCTGAGCCACACACCGAGTCTCAAAAACTCTACGAAGGGAAAGCCAAAATCCTCTATCCAACGGATGATCCCGATATCCTGCTGACGTTCTTTAAAGACGACGCCACGGCTTATAACGCCCAAAAGCGGGGCAGCATTACGGGCAAGGGCGAGATCAACTGCAAAATTTCCCAGCACCTCTTTCAAATGCTTGAGGCGCAAGGCATTCAGACCCACTATATCGACTGCCCCGCCGCCAATACGATGCGGGTTAAAGCGGTGACGATTGTGCCCCTTGAAGTGGTGGTCAGGAACATTGCAGCGGGTAGTCTCTGTCAACAGACTGGACTGGCCCTGGGCACGGTCTTGACCCCTCCTTTAGTGGAGTTTTACTACAAAAATGATGCCCTCGGAGATCCGCTGCTGACGCGCGATCGCCTGCTGGCCATGCAGCTAGCAACCGCCGACCAAGTTGATCAACTGACGGCGATGGCGCAGCAAATCAACACCTTGCTCTCCGACTTTTTTCTCGCCTGTGGCATCACCCTAGTCGATTTCAAACTAGAGTTTGGTCTTGATCGCGATCAGCGCCTGTTGCTCGCCGACGAAATTAGCCCAGATACCTGTCGATTGTGGAATCAGGCTGACTCTGATCCCAATCAGCGGGTAATGGACAAAGATCGCTTTCGCCGCGATTTAGGAGATGTGGAAAAAGCCTATCAACAGGTTCTTGAACGGGTTTTGGCGCATCCAGTGCGAGGGTGAGATGCACACGAATGCTGTACAATCTTTCCGTTAACCTGGATGGACACTTCTGCTAAGTTTGGTTAATAGTTGCGAGGTCGCCCTAGGGCACCCCATGACTTGACCTAAGCGTATCGAAATCTCTCTGTGGGGACTTTTGCTGAAAGCTTTGCGTGCGAAGCTGAGGCCCGTTGTCGAGGGCTTATGCCGCTGAGTAGAGTGGGGCACTGTTTTAAAGCCTAGAGTCTGTGCCAGATTCTGGGATCGATTACAACTCCAGCGACTCAATGGCGTGATTCCTACTTGTGGTGTGGATGAGTTTAGAAAATATGCGTTTTTCTCCAGTCTTGCTGGCTTTTTTTACTGTTTCAGCGACGTTTGGACTGATTAGCCCCGTCAAAGCGCAGGCGCTGAATGCTGTGACGACTCAGGGCACGCCGCAGACGAGCGAGCCAGATACTCAGCTCATGCCGACGGCAGAGGCGACCGAGGGCTCGTCTCCAGCCGCGATCGCCTCTCGATTGCCTGATGCCGCTAAGGGTACCTCTGAGCGCTGGTCGACCGAGGCTGCGATCGCGACGCCCCTCTCCCCCAGCGATGCGTCTGGCCCAGCAGCCTTTCCGCCCGAATCTTTGATTGCGCCAGAGTCGTCGGTTGCGCCAGAATCTTCGGTCGTAGACCTTGTGGGTCAAGCCCAGCCGCCGTCTGGTAGCCAAACGGCCGATGAAGGGGCACCGGCTCAGCTTCAATTTGACACAACCCCTGGCCCGACGCTGCAAATCAACACGCCGCCTTCGACACCAGCAGCTCCAGTCACCCCCGCTACCCCTACCCCTGGGACACCCGCGCAGCCTGATACTGCCCAACCCGAACCGCGCGTGCTGGTGTCTGAGGTGCAGATTAGCGGAGCAACGGGAGATTTGCTCGACACCGTTTATGGCGCTATCACTACAGTGCCTGGACGCACCGCAACGCGATCGCAGCTACAGGAAGATATCAACGCGATTTTTGCCACGGGCTTTTTCTCTAACGTGCGGGTTGCGCCTGAAGACACTCCCCTGGGGGTGCGGGTGACCTTTGTCGTCACCCCCAATCCGGTGTTGCAGCAAGTCCGCCTGTCTGACAGCACGCTCGAAACCTTACGGGAAAACGGTACTGAGGTGCCGGTGCAGCAGGCTGTGGATGATATTTTTGGCTCGCAGTACAACCAAATTATCAACTTCCGCGATCTGCAAAACGGCATTACCAGTCTGAACCAGCTTTACCAAGACAGCGGCTATGTTTTAGCCCAGGTGCTCGACAGTCCGCAGGTTTCCCCTGATGGGGTCGTCACCTTGCAAGTCAGTGAAGGGGTCATCGAGTCGATTCAGGTGCGTTTTCTCGATGAGGAAGGCAACGAAACCGACGAAGACGGCAATCCGATTGAGGGCAAAACCCGCGATTTCATCATTACCCGCGAGTTTCGTTCGCAGCCTGGCATGGTCTTTAACCGAGATGCCATCCAGAGTGACCTGCAGCGAACCTTTGGGCTAGGCATTTTTGAAGACGTCCGCGTCTCTCTGAACCCTGGTCAAGATCCCCGCAAAGTTTCGGTGGTCGTGAATGTGATTGAGCGCAATACGGGCTCGATTGCTGCGGGGGTTGGGGTTAGCTCTGCCAGCGGTATTTTTGGAACGGCCAGCTTTGAAGAGCGCAACTTTGGTGGAAACAACCAGCGGGTGCGGGCCGAACTGCAGGTTGGCGAACGGGATTTACTGTTTGATGTCAGCTTTACCGATCCGTGGATTGGTGGCGATCCCTATCGCACCTCCTATACGGTCAACGCGTTTAGCCGCCGGTCGATTTCGCTGATTTTTGATGGTGGTGATAACGAAGTCGAGTTGCCCAATGGCGATCGCCCTCGTGTCCAGCGGATTGGTGGTGGCGTTAGCTTTGCCCGCCCGCTCGACGAATGGCTAGGCTGGGAACGCTGGCGCGGTACGCTGGGGCTGCAATACCAAAACGTGTCGATCCGCGATGGGGATGGCGAAATCAGCCCCCGCGATGAGTTGGGCAACTTGCTCAGCTTTAGCGACGACGGCAGCGACGATATTTTCAGCGTGCAGTTGGGTTTATCCAACGACCGACGCAACAACCCAGGTTTGCCCACCAGCGGCTCTCTGCTGCGGTTTAGCACTGAGCAAACGATCCCGGTCGGCGGGGGTTCGATCTTCTTTAACCGGCTTCGGGGTAGCTATAGCTACTACATCCCCGTGCGGTTCACCAACTTTACCCCCGGCTGTCAGCTCGACAATCCCTCGCCTGAGGAATGTCCCCAAACCTTGGCGTTTAACGTTCAGGCCGGGACGATCTTGGGTGACCTGCCGCCCTACGAAGCCTTCTCTTTGGGGGGCACAGACTCTGTGCGCGGCTATGGCTCAGGCGAACTAGGCAGCGGTCGCAGCTTTGTCCAAGCCACCGTCGAATATCGCTTCCCGATTATTTCGATTGTCGGCGGAGCGCTGTTTGTCGACTTTGGCTCTGATTTGGGCACCGGGGATGACGTGCCGGGCTCGCCCGCCGAAATCCGTGATAAGCCAGGGACAGGCTTTGGCTATGGGTTTGGTGTGCGCGTTCAGTCTCCCATCGGCCAAGTCCGCGTTGATTATGGCATTGGTGATGATGGCGAAGGCCGGATCCACTTTGGCATTGGTGAACGGTTCTAAGGAGGGGATGCAGGCACGTTGATGAAAGAATCGGCACGGCAAACGGCAGCAGAGAGTACTCGACCGAGCGCGGGCGATGCCGATGCCTTGTCTGCACGCAGCGGCACGTTGTCTGCACGCAGCGGCACCGAGGGAGAGCATTTCCCTGCCACGCTGCACCACACCCTGGCCGCTAGCTTTGAGCAGACGGGTGTGGGGCTGCATTCGGGGCTGCCGGTGACAGTGCGAGTGATGCCTGCTCCCGATGGCGCGGGGCGGTATTTTGTCCGGACGGACTTGCCTGCTAGCCCGGCGATCGCCGCCGCTGTCGATCGGGTTAGCCAAACTCGCCTTTCCACAGAGCTGACTGAGAATGGGGCGTCGGTGCGGACGGTCGAGCATTTGCTGGCGGCCCTGAGCGCGATGGGGGTAGACAATGCTCGCATTGAGCTAGACGGCCCAGAGATACCTCTTTTGGATGGTTCTGCCCTACCGTGGGTGGAGGCGATCGCCCAGGCCGGGCTCTGTGCCCAATCGCCAAAGCGCGATCGCGTGGTAATCCCCGAACCCGTTTGGGTCTATCAAGGCGATGCCTTTGTGGCGGCGATTCCGTCACCCGAGCTGCGCTTTAGCTACGGCATTGACTTTGAGCTGCCGGCCATTGGCAACCAGTGGCATAGCTGGGCACCGGGTAACGAATCGCTGGGCGAATCGTTTAGGGAGGCGATCGCCCCGGCCCGCACCTTTGGGCTAGCCCACCAAATCGATCAGCTGCGCCATAGCGGTTTGATCAAGGGTGGTAGCCTCGATAATGCCCTCGTTTGTGGAGCCGACGGATGGATAAATCCGCCGCTGCGATTTTCAAATGAGCCAGTGCGTCATAAACTTTTAGACTTAGTAGGGGATTTAAGTTTGGTTGGGGTATTTCCCCAGGCTCACTACTTGGCCTATAAGGCAAGCCATCAGTTGCATACCCGTCTGGCTCAGCAACTGGTTTCGTTGATACCTGTTTTGTAAGCGATTCAGCCGTTTTCCCTGTCTTTTTTGAGCGATTCACCCATGTCCATCCTGACTGATCTGCACACCGATATCCAGGCCGACAATCCTCCTCATGTAGACGAGAAGGAAACTCCTGCTCCCAGACGTGAGCCTTACCCCTGCATCTTTTCTGTTGAAGATATTCAGCGGTTGTTGCCCCATCGCTATCCGTTCTCTCTGGTCGATCGCATTATCGAGTTTGTTCCCGAAAAGCGCGCGGTTGGCATTAAGAATGTCACCTTCAATGAGCCTCATTTCCAGGGGCATTTTCCGGGGCGTCCGATTATGCCAGGGGTTTTGATTATTGAGGCGATGGCTCAGGTGGGTGGGGTTGTGTTGACCCAACTCCCAGACATTCCTGTTGGTCTGTTTATGTTTGCAGGCAT
>DATNOW010000766.1:0-2155 GCA_036703515.1 Chroococcidiopsis sp. | reverse complement strand
CCCGAGACAGCACCCAAACCCAGTGCCCAAGGCGGTGCTGCATGCGCAGTTCGCATTCGTAGGTGGGCACGGCTTGGGCAAAGTGCTGTTCGAGGATCTGTGAGGCTTTAGACAGGTCATCGGGGTGGACTTGATTTTGCCAAGTTTCAATCGTGGTGGTGGCGAGATCTTCTAGGGTGTAGCCAATCATCTCGGCCCAGCGGTCGTTAAGCGTCACGGTGCCGGTGGGTATTGACCAGTCCCACAGCCCTATGCTGGAGCCTTCGATCGCTAGGTGGAGTCGCTCTTTGGCTTCGTTGAGGGCGATCGCCGCCTGGGCCCGTTCAGCCCGCATCTGAAATTCGCGCATACCCCGGCGTACGACTTCAGACAGGCGCACCAGATTATCTTTCATCAGATAGTCGTGGGCCCCTGTTTTCATCAACTCCACAGCGGCCAGTTCGCCAATGGTGCCAGACACGACGACAAATGGAATATTGAGCTGGCTTTGCTGCACAATAGCGAGGGCCGCGGGCGCTTCAAACCCCGGCAGGCGATAGTCTGAAATCACAATATCCCAGGGGTTTTCGGCCAAGGCGGCGCGCAGCGCGTCAGCGGTTTCGACCCGTTGCCAGGTAGGGTCAAACCCCCCCCGGCGCAGCTCTAGCAGCACCAGCAGGGCATCGTCTTCGGAGTCTTCGATAATCAGGAGATTGAGGGGGTCGCTCATGGGTTACAATCCTCCGGGCAGCGGTTGATTGATCAACGCCCAATACAGTCCTAGCTGGCGAATGGCCTCGCTAAACGGCTCAAATTCGACTGGTTTTTGCACATAGCTGTTGGCCCCAAGGCTGTAGCTTTCGATGATGTCTCGATCTTCGCTAGAGGAAGTCAAAATGACCACAGGCAGCAGCCGCGTGTGGTCATTTCCCCGGATTTGTCGGAGCACATCGAGCCCATCGACTTTGGGTAGCTTGAGATCTAATAATACGACGCAGGGCAGAGGATCGAGGCTAAACACCATCTGCAGGGCCTCTTCACCGTTGCGGGCGACGACGATATCGTTGGCCAGGTTGCCCCGGCGCAAGGCTCGGATGGTCAGGCGCTCATCGTCGGGATTATCTTCAACCACTAAGATCTTACGCAGAGCGGTCATACCTCTAGGCTCCTGTGCGGATGGGAATTGGGAAGGGTGAAATACAGGGTTGCGCCGCGCTCGATTGCGCCCTCGGCCCAGACCTGCCCGCCATGACGATGAATGGCCCGCTGCACGGTGGCCAGCCCAATGCCCGTACCCGGAAATTCATGGGTGTTGTGCAGCCGTTGGAAGACGCCAAACAGCTTGTTGGCGTAGGTCATATCAAAGCCTGCGCCATCGTCACGGACAAAATAGGTCGGCTGCTCGCCCTCGCGAATGACGCCAAACTCGATCTGGGCAGTGGCGTGGTGGCTGGTAAATTTCCAGGCGTTTTGCAGCAGGTTGGTTAAGACGACGCGCATCAGGGTGCTGTCGGCTTCGACGATGACATCGGGGGCGATCGCCACGTTGACTTGTCGGTTGGGTTCGGCGGCTTGTAGATCGCGAATCTGCTCTTGGGCTAAGTCGCTGAGGTTGACAGTGCCATAGTGCATCTCAGCCCGAGAGACGCGGGAAAGGCGCAGCAGGTCGTCGATTAACATGCCCATGCGGCTAATGTTGCTGCGGATTCGCTCGAAGTAGTCTTTGCCTTCGCTATCAAACTGGTGGCCATAGTCTTCGAGCAGGGCGCGGCTAAAGCCATCGATCGCCCGCAGGGGCGATCGCAAATCGTGGGAGACCGAGTAGGCAAAGGCCTCAAGCTCTTGGTTCGAGGCTTGGAGCTGGGCGGCGGTTTGCATCAGTTGGGTTTCGGCTTGCTTGCGTTCAGTGATGTCGTAGTTGATGCCGGTCATCCGCAGGGGAGTGCCCTCGGGGGCGCGCTGCACCATGGCTGTAGCTTTGACCCAGCGCAGTTGGCCATCGCTGTGCCGCCAAACCCTAAATTCTATATCAAAGTCTTGGTCACCCTCTAAGGCGCTGTGCAGAGCGGCATCGGCGGCGTCGCGATCGTCGGCATGGAGGCAATCGAGCCAATCTTGATAGGTGGCGGGCCGACCGAGATGCTCGAAGCCGTAGATTTCATACATCCGCTGATCC
>DATNOW010000765.1:0-5038 GCA_036703515.1 Chroococcidiopsis sp. | reverse complement strand
CCCTATATGAAGGCACGACGCCAATTGAACCGCCGGCCACCCCCGAAGAAGGCTACCATCTAACAGAAGATTTAGCGGATAAGGCGATCGCCTGGGTCAGCCAGCAACGCGCGCTGCTGCCCGACAAGCCTTTCTTTATGTACTTTGCCCCAGGGGCTACCCATGCGCCCCACCACGTGCCCAAGGAATGGGCTGATAAATACAAAGGCCAGTTTGCCCACGGCTGGGATCGCCAACGGGAAATTACCTTTGCCAAGCAGAAAGAGATGGGCGTGATTGGCCCCGATGCCGAACTCACCCCCCGCCATGCCGAAATTCCCGCTTGGGACGACATGGATCCTCGTCTGAAATCCGTGCTGGAGCGGGAGATGGAGGTCTACGCCGGGTTTATGGAGCATACCGACTACCAGGTTGGGCGACTGATCGACACCCTAGAAGATCTGGAAATTCTCGATGACACCTTGGTCTATGTGATCATCGGCGACAATGGCGCATCCGCCGAAGGCACCCTCCAGGGCGCGTTCAACGAAATGGCCAACTTCAACGGCATGGCATCTCTAGAAACACCGGAATTTTTGCTGTCGAAGATGGATGACTTTGGTGGCCCTGATTCCTACAACCACTACGCGGTAGGCTGGGCCTGGGCGATGGATACCCCCTACCAATGGACGAAGCAGGTGGCATCTCACTGGGGCGGCACCCGCAACGGCACCATCATTCGCTATCCCAAAGCCATTCAAGAAAAAGGCGGCATCCGGCAGCAGTTTAGCCATGTGATTGACGTGGCACCGACAGTGTTAGAAGTCGCTGGCATTCCCGAACCGACCATGGTGAACGGCGTGATGCAAAGCCCCTACGAAGGCACCAGCATGGCCTACAGCTTCAACGATGGCACCGCACCAGAACAGCACGAAATTCAGTACTTCGAGATGTTTGGCAACCGGGGCATCTACTACAAAGGCTGGAGCGCCATCACCAAGCACCGCACCCCGTGGATCATGGTGGGTCAGCAGATGCCCGCCTTTGACGACGATGTGTGGGAACTGTACGACGGCAGCAAAGACTGGACGCAGTGCCACAACCTAGCAAAGGAAATGCCGGAGAAGCTGCACGAATTGCAGCGCCTATTTTTGATTGAAGCGGTGAAGTATAACGTGGTGCCGCTGGACGATCGCCAGGCCGAGCGCATGGACCCCACGACCGCTGGCCGCCCTTCCTTGGTGAAAGGGAATTCGCAAATTTTCTTTGCGGGTATGGGTCGCCTGTCGGAAAACAGCGTCATCAGTATCAAAAACAAGTCGTTCTCGATCACCGCTGAAATTGAGACTAAGGATAAACCTGCCAACGGGGTGATCATCGCCCAAGGGGGCAAGTTTGGCGGCTGGAGCGTCCACGCCAAAGACGGCAAGCTCAAGTTTACCTATAACGTGCTGGGCATCCGTGAGTTTCCGGTCGAGGCGACAGCCCCCATTCCCTCAGGCAAGCACCAGGTGCGGATGGAGTTTGCCTACGATGGCGGTGGCTTGGGCAAGGGCGGCAACGTCACCCTCTATTACGACGGGCAGCCCGTGGGCAGCGGGCGGGTTGAAGCTACCCAGCCGATGGTTTTCTCGGCGGATGAAACCACCGACATCGGCTACGAATCGGGTACCCCAGTTAGCCCCGACTACACTGCCCACAGCAGTAAGTTCACCGGCAAGATCCACTGGGTGCAGCTCGATGTGGGCAAAGACGACCACGATCACCTGATTACTCCAGAGGAGCGGCTGCGGGTGGCGATGGCGCGGCAGTAGGCGCTCTTAAGAAACCAGGTTTCTTCTCAGGACTACTTCAACGCTGGATTCTTGAGAAGAAACTAGTGCTCTGTCAAATCTAAATTTGTAGGTTGGGTTAGCAACAGCGTAACCCAACGAAACCCTTGAATCTGTTGGGTTTCACTTCGTTCTACCCAACCTACGCTTACCCTAATTTTTAGGCTTGACGCTGCACTAGCTTTTTATTTCCTAGGTTTCTCTTCCCTTACAGGACGGCAAACATCGCCCTTTGTCTCGTCGTTGAAAGGGCATAAAGGGCGATCGCCTTTCTCCCCAACCTGCACCCCGCCCAAGCCATTCACCGAAAGCCATCTACTGAAAGGAGGAAATATGAGTTTACAGCTCCACACCGTGCTTGATGGGTGCAGGAGAGTTTCAGGTGGTACCGCCCTGATCTCAGCCCTAGCCATGTTCCTGGCGACTTCAGAGATAGCTGTGGCTAACGCCAATACCCCCAACGCAATTTTGGATAGCGATAGACCAAATTTTCATGCGCAGGTGCGGAAGCCGTTTAAGAACGCTGTCAGCCATCTAGAAGGCGCGAGCACCCACGCCAACGATCTGTGGATTGAGACACCCAGCAACCCCGAGCTACAGCCGCAGGGGTGGTCTACGGCTCAAGTGCCTGATTTACTTGCTGACTCACTTGCTGATTCACTTGCTGATTCACCGGCAGAGGAAACCGCCGATCTCTCCGCAGAGCAGTCTCTGCCTGCGCCACCATCTGCGCCGCCCTCTGCGCCACCATCGGCACCGCCCTCTGCGCCACCATCGGCACCCCCAGCCGAAGGAGCGGAGGCGTCTGCACCCCAGCCCAATTTGGCCCAGCAGTCCCAAAACCCGATCGCCAACTTGATCTCAGTCCCGTTCCAATTCAACACAAACTTTGGGGTAGGCCAGTTTGATCGCACTAGCCTTGTCTTAAATATTCAGCCGGTAATCCCTACGCCGCTCAGCCCCGATCTGTTGCTGATCAACCGATTCATCGTTCCGGTGATGTACCAACCGGAGCTAGCTCAAGTCCCTCTGCCTGACGGCAGTACAGACAGCATTGGCGATGTTTTTGGGTTGGGAGACATCACCTATCAGGGCTTTGTCTCGCCGCAGCATTCAGGGAACTTTACCTGGGGCGTGGGGCCGATTCTCAGCTTTCCGACAGCAACAGATACCGTTTTAGGTTCTGGACAGTGGAGCGCTGGCCCGGCTGCGGTGGGATTGGTTACCTCTCGGCGGATCGTGGCAGGCGTGCTGGCAAGTCAGCTTTGGTCCTATGCGGGGGATGGCGATCGCCCCGATATCAGCCTGATGACGATTCAACCTTTCTTTAATTACAACTTCAACCAGGGCTGGTATGTCACCACCTCTCCGATCATCACAGCCAATTGGGAAGCGGAATCCGACGATCAGTGGACGGTTCCCCTCGGTGTGGGCTTTGGCCGGGTTTTTAATATAGGTCGCCAACCCATCAATGCGTCTCTCTCAGCATATTGGAATGTGGCTCACCCCGAAGGAGCTGCCGATTGGACCGTGCGGACTCAGATTACATTGCTCTTTCCCTAATGGTGAAACGCGGTCATCCAAAAGCAGGCGATCGCGACGGCTACCCCATTGCCCCAGCTTAACTATGCAACCTAAACCATACTCAAAATTACACTCAAAATTGCAGTTACAGTTGCACTTAAAATTGCGTTGCTTCACCGTGATCATCATCCCGACATTACTGCTTGGCAGCACGCAGTATCCGGTTCAGGGTCAGGAACCGCTCCAAGTCGCTCAACTGTTTGACTCAGCCTCACCTCAGTCAAGCGCTGTTCAAACAAGCATCCGCAACTTTTTTACCCTTCTGGCCCAGCAAGACTTTGAACAGGCTCAGCACTATATGAGCCCAAGCCTGATCACAGCCTCTAACTCTACAGCGCAACTGCAACAAGCCTGGCAAGCCCTACTGCGATCAACGGGTAATTTGATCGAAATTAGACAGATTTATCCTTCAGAAGTTCTAGGATTTTATACCGTTTTAGTAACGATTCGTTTTGAAAATTCAACTGAAGATTTTGTACTAGACCTCGACCAAAATCAACAAATTACGGCTGTTAATTTTCTGCGGCTTGGTAGTATTCAAGTCAGTGCAGAGACCTTTGTTGATGCAATCAGTCGAGGAGACTATGCCTTGGCTAGAAGCTACCTGTCGGCCGACTTAAAGCGGCAGTTTCTGCCAGACGCAATCGGGCAGCGCTGGGAGGCTATCCTCACAAGATTTGGCCCGTTTAGACGGCGAACTACGTCCACGGTGGTTAGGGGCGCTAATTATGATGCAGTGCTCATTAACCTTGAATTTGAACAGAATTCTGGTGAATTCCTCATATTTTTTAATCCGCTCGGACAGATTATTGGGTTGCAGTCTCCCCCAACATCGCAGTAACACTATCACGCCCGAATATTGAGACAGCCGCATTCCCAATTCCAGCCGCATCCCCAATTGCCGCATCCCTAATTACTGAGCAAACGGGCCGGCTGTGAGTGTGGGACTGCAGTTTCCGATTGCTCCCAAATCCTACCTGTCCATAGCCGCTGTATACCCGACTTGGTATACAGCGGTGGTTGTTATATGGCGCAAAATGACAAGAAAAAAATGCTCTAAAACTTGATACTGGAGGCAGTCTCAACGATTTCAACGGCTTCCACAAATTTGATTTGTTTTTTTGATTTGTTTTTTTGATTTAGGTTTTTTGATTTAGGAGTTTGTCGCAACTATGAAACTCACACCAGGGATCAACCGCATGGGATGGGGGCTAGCCGCCGCGATCGCCCTCAGCATGGGGATTTCTGTTCATCCCGTTGCCAGTGCCGATGAAGCAACGCCGCAAGCCGACGACATTCTGCGGTCGATGTCTTCTTACATGGCCGAAACCCATGCATTTAGCGTGGATGCCGATATCTCGCTGGATGTGGTGACAGACAATGGCATGAAGCTGCAATACAACAGCTTCTCAAGCATTGTATTGGAACGTCCCAACCGCTTTTATATAGAGCGACGAGGCATTGCCGCCGACCTCACATTCGTCTTTGATGGAAACACGCTGAGCCTACTCGGAAATCGGGGCAATAGCTATGCTCAGCTAGCGGTTAATGGTGGTATTGATGATGCCATCCGGGCCTTTGAAGGCGAAACGGGCATTCCTGCCCCCGGTGCTGATTTGATGTTTGCCAATATCTATGCCGTG
>DATNOW010000764.1:0-2216 GCA_036703515.1 Chroococcidiopsis sp. | reverse complement strand
ATTATTCTCAGCCTTTGGGTAACGAGTCTCGTCGGCTTGCTTTCTATAGATCTCTCCACAGCGCCGCTAACCGTGCTGCTAGCGATCGCCTGCGGACGCACTTTTTTGCAAACCGGGCTGTTTGTGATCGCCCACGATGCCATGCACGGCAACCTTGCCCCCCACAGCAAGCGCTTAAATGATCGATTGGGGGCGATCGCGGTTGGGCTTTACGCCTGCTTGCCCTATCGGCAATCGTGCATCAACCATACTCAGCACCACCGCAAGCCAGGACAACCCGGCGATCCAGACTTTCATGATGGCACCCACGACCATCCTGCACTGTGGTACATCAACTTTCTGAAGTCTTATATCTCCCTGCGATGCTTTGTCACCCTGTTATTCAGCGGTAGCCTAGTATTTGGGATTTTTGAACATTTGGCTGCAACCTCTGTGATGCAGTTTTTATGGGTGTGGGCGCTGCCGCTGATCTTAAGCTCGATGCAGCTATTTTTCTTTGGCACCTATCTGCCCCACCGCAATGAGCGAGACTATGGGCGCGGCTTGTGTCAAATTTACCGTCCGCACTCAGGCGAATATTGGCAATACCTATGGTCGCTGCTGTCGTGCTATCACTTCGGATGCTACCACCGAGAACACCATTACAGTCCCAAAACACCCTGGTATCGCCTACCAAGCGTTGTGGTTTTGCCTTAGATTGATTAGCTTACCCTATAGTATTAAGTGACAAAACTTATTATAATTTTACATGGCGTCTCATCGTTCCAGCCCAAGGGTTCTATAAAAATTCTGAATCGTTAATGATGCAACTTAATAATGTCGAATGGTCTACAGCGGAGCAAACCATTGCTAAAGCTGCCTTTGAAAAAGCCTATGGGCGAGAAATTAATACCCTAATTGCAGAAGTGCGGCGTCAGTCTAGCACGCTCGATTCCTTAGAAGACATGTGGCGGCTGCATGACTTTCTGAGCGCTCGACGCCACGATATCGACGGTAAGTATGACTATCAATACTCTGCGCTGATTTTTGTCTTTGCCCAACTGGTCAAAGAGGGATGGTTGCAGCTAGACGAGTTGGATGGCTTAGACCCAGTCAAACTAAAGAAGGTAGCAGCTTTAGCCCGCATGTAAAAAGCTAGCTGTTCGGACTGGCGGTTTCTCTCTAGCCCCTGAGTCGATGCCCCAATCAGATGCTCTGTTTACGCCACCAGCCCGATATAGCGCAGGAAGGGTTCGGGAATACCAAGCTGTGCCGGACTGACGGGATGATTGGCAGTCATGGTGTCTTGAAGTGTCTTCCAGATGGCTTTGGTGTCAGAGATCGCCTCTGGGGTAAACCAATCAAGGGGCACCTCTGCAAGCTCTTGGGTTGGATCACCCACCAAATGCTTAAATTCAAACTCGGTGGGTGATCCAAGGTTTGCACTATCATCCTGATGCTCTTGTAAAAGCTGCTGTCGGCGCAGATGGCGACGCTCGAGCACCTGCCAGAGGGTGCGCCAGTGGTGAATATCAAGCCCATAGACCCTGAGCTTTTCGCCTTCGTGCCCCTCTACCGAACGCGACCAGCGCAACTGCTGGATTTTGATCCCCATTTGGGCCAGCAGCTGATGGACAATCTGAACATCGCTCATGGTGCTGGTAATCGTCAGATGCAACGCGACCTTAATTGCTGGGGCGATCGCTCGGGCTTGAGCAGCATAGGGAGCCAAGTCATAGCGGGTATAGTTCCAGCCAGAGCGCAACTTCAGCAGCAGTTGGTCGAGCCCTAACGCTTCCCGCAGCCGTCGCCGGAGCGGAGCATGGGAGATATCCCAAGGACAGAGATGCTGCCCCCAGCGAGCTTGCTTTTCGAGGGCTTTGGCGGCGCGGTCGAGGGATAATCCCGGAAACAGCAGGTCTTCGAGGTTGAGGATTTCACCCCGGCGCTGCCCGTCGTTGTCCCACAGCACATCGGCAATGGTCAGTTCCTCTAAGCCATAAAAGTCTTTGAGGTAAAACTTGGCGATCGCCGCTGCAGTCTGGGGATCAATCGCTTCGCGTTGCTCTAGCTGGAGCACTTCGCTATAGATCAAATCGTCGGCTTCGACTAGACTTGTTGCCGCCTGTTCTTTTAGCTCGATGCGAATATCCTTGAGGGCTTGGCGGGTAGCGGGGTTCGACTCGCGGTTTTCCACGGTGACGCGATTGCCCTCGTAGCGCAGGCGCACCAGCAGG